>CALIQO010000453.1 GCA_938044055.1 uncultured Saprospiraceae bacterium | reverse complement strand
CATAGGTCCGGAAGTATCCTGAGAATAGGATATGGGTATAATTCCAGTCCTACTTACTAATCCGACGGTTGGTTTAATTCCTACAATCCCATTGGTAGTAGATGGGCATACAATGGAACCGTTGGTCTCTGTTCCGATGGCAATAATACACAAACTAGCTGCTACAGAAGATCCAGATCCTGCACTTGATCCGCAAGTATTGCGATCAAGTACATAGGGATTCTTGCTCAATCCGCCTAGTCCACTCCAGCCACTAGAAGAATTTTCGCCTCGAAAATTGGCCCATTCGCTTAAATTGGTTTTTCCTAGAATAACCGCTCCTGCTTCTCTGAGCTTACGCGCAACCGTAGCATCATCTGGTGGGATAGATCCAGCAAGTGCTCTCGAGCCTGCAGTTGTAGGCATATCCGCTGTGTCTATATTGTCTTTCAATAGAACGGGAATTCCGTGTAAGGGTCCTCTAGATTTTCCTTCTGACAATTCCTTGTCTAGTTTTTTAGCCGTTGCAATAGCACCATCAGAAATATGAATTATACTATTAATGGTCGGTCCAGAGCGGTCTATGGCTTTGATTCTATCCAGAAAAATCTGGGTGACTTCTTCTATGGTATAATGACCTTCCGTATACAATGTCTGAAGGTCATCTATGGTAGATTCAACGGGATCGAAATCTGGTCTATTATCTATGTCGGATTGAGTAGGTTGTTTCTTACAACCTACTATTCCTATTATACTGCTTGATAATAGACATAGTCCTGTATGATTACAGAAGGTGCGTCTGTTCATTGTTTTCTAATATTGGTTTTGACAAAGAAAATGAGCGGCCTCATTATCTTGCTTTCTGCAAAATAATAGATATTGTTCAGTCTATCAGACTAATCACCTAATTAATTAGACCGAAAAGTCATGTACAGGATTATCTTGCTATAAGATATCAACTGTTAAGGGAAGGTTTTGCTCCAGTCTTTCTGCATCTCAGCTATCTTCCCGTTTACCCAGGCGTGTGCTTTATCATGGATAATCATGCCATCAGTTTCTCTGATTATCGGACCGAAAGCAAGCTTAATAGGTGTGGACCACTTGGCAAATTGATACAGGTATTGCTTTACGAAATTATGAATAACCCACAAGTCTTTCGGAGATTGATATTCAATTGCGACAGGGACAACAGGTATACCCTCTTTAGCACATTCTATAAATGCTCCTTTCTTGAACTCTAAAGTTTCTTTTTCTCTTCCGACCGTACCTTCCGGGTATATTAAAACATTGTATCCCGATTTCAAGATATCGATCATCATGTCTCTTGTCGCTTGTCGCGAATCTCTGTTTTCTCTTTTGACATAGACTATACCTGTCAGCTCAGCTCCCTTATTGATTACTGGATAAGAAGCAACTTCAGCTTTAGCTATGACAAATGCATCCAAGTGCTTAAGTAGGATTATCGGATCGGCAAATGATCGATGATTGCAGATATACAAAGCTGGCTCAGCAACTGGCTTTCCTTCTACGGAAGCCCGGACATTAAGTATGAGATTAGCCAGGTATAGGTAGTTTCTTCTGAGTCTAAATGTTCGTTTCTTCGAGTTCTTAGTAAACAACAAACTGAAACTATAGGTCAACATAAAGACGATCATTACAATTACAATCAGCAATGCTCTTATGAATGACAAGACATATAAAAATGGAGAAAAAATAATACCCATGTCATAAAATTAATAGAAACTATGACTTCTCCTATAATTTTAATCAATCTCCCCACCGATAGGATTCCTGAGGAAGCCCCATAAGATCGATAACTCGGTCAACTACCGTCGTACAGACTTCAGTAATACTCGTGGGCTTGCTATAAAAAGAAGGTGTCGCTGGGCAGATAATGGCACCGGCCTCGGTCAATGTTGTCATATTCCGAAGATGTATGAGGTTGTAAGGTGTCTCTCTGGGAATTAAAATCAATTGCCTGCGTTCTTTCAACATTACATCAGCAGCTCTCGTCATAAGGTCTTGAGAAAATCCG
Source organism: uncultured Saprospiraceae bacterium (assembly GCA_938044055.1). Lineage (GTDB taxonomy): Bacteria > Bacteroidota > Bacteroidia > Chitinophagales > Saprospiraceae > JABDLO01. The sequence goes on along the minus strand of CALIQO010000453.1, from coordinate 1,100 downwards.
GCGGCAATCCGACCAAGTAAACCCATAGAACAAGGACAGATAACCATGCTAGAATACTGGGAGGACCCAGATGCGATAGGGGACATGAAATCATTCTTCTTGTAGTAAGAGAATGGAAAAGATTCTGGATCTGTATCAGGCAATTCTATCTGCCAGTTTATCCTGGCATTGTCAGACATAACTACCGCTACATCTACATCGTCACGCTGGGATAATTTATCCAGCAATATTGAAGTATATATAGAGCCACTGCTGCCTCCTACACCTATGATTATTTTCTTTTTTTGCTTCATAACGGTATTGATATCTATCCAACAATTGTAATCCCATTAAGGTTTATTCCATGGCCAAGCAACGATGTGCCATTCTGTTCCACTATCATCCTTATATGATTCTACAAGATGAAAACCTACACTTAAGTGTGCCGACATCGATCTAGGGTTTTTACTAGAGATATCGGTTATGATGCCATCGTGCCTGTCTTTATATGTTTCTCGCATAAAATTATACATCTTCCGGAAGTATCCCTTTCCTCTTAAAGCTGCTCCGATACATACCTGCCCCATAATACACCAGTTATGTCGTACTCCATAAGACTGCTGAGTCACATGACTCAAATGACCAAGATCTTTTCTTACGACAAATGATTCTCGAGGCACATATAAGGCATATCCTAGTACAGCATCACCTTGCTTTATAACAACATGATGCTTATTCCCTGACAAGTCTCTCAATTCTTCTAAAGAATATTCTATGGTGACGAATCCATCTTTTATTATTTCATTGGAATTTCGCTCACCTCTGATATTCTTCTGCTGAAGATCTTTAATCGCTATTAAGTCAGCTTTTGTCTCTGCTAGTGTTATGATTGCATCATCCATCTGGTGAAGATTTTTTCTCTTACAATACTTCTGAAACGGTAAAAATACTTCCTCCTATGAATATCAGATCTCCGGATCTATAACTTACTCTTGCAGCAGCGTATGCTTTTCTTACAGAGGTATAGGATTTTCCATGGAGGTTGTGATTACTAGCTGTCTGTTTCAGTATTCTTGCATCTAATCCACGGGGTATTTTCGCTTTCGCAAAATAATAGATTC
>CALIQO010000452.1 GCA_938044055.1 uncultured Saprospiraceae bacterium | reverse complement strand
ACTTATGGATTGTTGTTGTTCTTTTATCGCCTCAATTAAGATAGGCGCGAACTTAGGATAGTCAACATATAGGAATCCATCTTTTTCAGAAACGAGATATGGAAATTCACTTTTTACTTCTTGAGCAATAACGCCGTATTCAATGCCGTCAGACCAATTGAATTCAGGGAACTCATCAACCTTCCATAAGTGCTCAATGCCATTTATTCTTAAAAGCTTGGATACTACATCTTCAATTGATTCAATATTGCTTTTAAACCTCAAGTCAGAACAAGCTCCTAAACTACCCGTATAACATAGGTTTCCATTCACATCAAGATTTCCATTAATGGCTGTATGTCCGTTGTCTCTGGCTATCGTTATATGCGGCCCATATACAGTTGTAGTGGACTTGCCGAAGAATTGCATCTGATTTTGATCTCCATCATAATTTATAGACATGCCAAATGTTCCATCATTGTCCTCCGCCAGAAATAATTCTGAATCTCCGCCTGAAGAAGCCGAACTGGGAGCAACCAATACTTTACTAATTTCACTTATTCCTAGGACATGTAGTTCAGCTTGAGGATCTTGTGTGCCTACACCTAGAACACCATTGATTCCCACAAGGTCGTTGTTGAATTCTCCGTAGATTAAACTTTTACTCTTATTGTTGGCTATGTGCAATACACTGTTCTTGGTGTCATTGCCTCCTGCATCATACCCGATTTTAACTGCACCTGACTGAGTGTAATTGTCAAACGGTGCACTATTGCCATGCGTGCCTATAAAAGTATTGTTGCTTCCAGAAGTGATTAATCGCCCGGCTCCATGCCCGATCATTACATTATCGTTGCCTGTGGTTAGTGATGTAGCGACTGCATTTCCTATGAAAGAATTAGAGAAACCATTGATTAAGCTAACTGCACACGATCCACCTACAGCAGTATTAGAATTTAAAATAGTAGAGGATGCAATACCATTGCCTAGATTCTGTAATGCTTTGTTTCCGAGAGCAGTATTACCTTGTGTGTTGAGTCCACCATTGATATACTTTAACGTCTCATTGCCTATGCCTACATTATTCGATCCCGTAAAATCGGTAGATCCTGCGTTCTTACCAAAATAGATGCTATTAGATGTTGTAGCTCCACTAAAAAGATTGAACTTCAGTGATGTTGTGAAAGATGCAATGGACATTATGGTTTCACCATTTAATCTAAAACTAAATACGTCGGAATCTCCAGTACCTTCAAAAATACTTAAGCTGCTATCTTCATCTAAATCTTTAATAGAACTTACTCCTTTCCATGACATGTTTCCGAACCCATTGGACGTAAGTACTTGGTTAGTGGTTCCTAGATCACCATTAATCCTTATACTGCCTGTAAGATTTATGTTGCCATCTACATCAAGTTTTTCAGTTGGAATGGGAACACCGATACCTACATTCTGGGAATTAAGACTGTTAAGGGAGATGAGTATTAAAAATCCTAAAGTGATGGGTAAGTGTTTCATACGTCTGATAGATTTATTTATAAAAGTAAGTCACCCTTTTCTACTATTTCTTATCTATTATTTATATGGCATAAAAGGATACACAAGCGGTATTATTCATTGATAATTTAGAATATATGCTATTGCTCATTTAACTCATCCATTATTTAATTTCAGGTGTATTGCTCCATTAATCTAGGAATTTCAACCGTTGGAAGAAAAAGACTTGGATAGGTTGAAAATATTCTTGGAATACTGTTACAACTTTTTCTATTTCACGTTGTAATACTGTTGAATCTATTGACTGCAATCATAATATCCGCCTAAACCCAATTGAATTTATGAGATCATTTTTATTTTTCGTATTGCTATGCATTTGCGGAAGCGATATAGGAGCACAAGAATACACGATCAGTGGTTATCTAAAAGATGCTTCTAATGGTGAGACCCTCATCGGTGCCAACGTCTATATTAAAGAACTTAATAAAGGAGCTGTGACCAATGTATACGGATTCTATAGTCTTACTATAGAAGCTGGAGACTATACCCTAGTAGGCAGTTATATCGGCTATGTCGATTTTAAGAAAACCATCGGTCTCAATGAGAATATCACGCTGGATATAGAACTGGAACTGTCTACAACCACTCTAGAAGAAGTAGTTGTCACTGCTGAAGAAAAAGATAAGAATATCAAGGATGTCCAGATGAGTGTGAATAAACTGGATATCAAGACAATTTCTAAAGTTCCTAGATTACTGGGTGAAGCAGAGATATTGCGTTCTATCCAGCTTCTTCCGGGTGTTACAAGTGTGGGTGAAGGAGCTGCTGGATTTAACGTCAGAGGAGGAAGTATAGATCAGAACTTGGTATTGCTGGATGAAGCACCAGTATATAACTCTTCGCACCTATTCGGATTTTTCTCAGTTTTTAATCCAGATGCTGTCAAGGATGTACAGTTATATAAAGGAGGTATACCTGCTAGATATGGAGGAAGGCTTTCTTCTATTCTTGATGTCAGGATGAAAGAAGGAAACAATAAGGGTTTCTCCATGAAGGGAGGAGTCGGATCTATCTTCAGTAGACTATCTGTAGAGGCTCCGATTGTTAAGGATAAGTCTTCATTTATAATTGCCGGAAGACGATCATACATTGATGTTTTAGCTAAGCCTTTCCTGAATGATGTGGATGGGAATTTCGGACTGAATTTTTATGATTTAACATTAAAGACGAATTATAGAATAAGCGAGAAGGATCAAGTATTCCTTTCTGGTTATTTCGGAAGAGACAATTTTAGATTCGGCGATGCAGCGGGATTCAACTGGGGAAATTCTACAGCCACATTTAGGTGGAACCATCTATTCTCCGAGAAGTTGTTTTCTAATTTTACTTTTTACTACAGCAACTATGATTACAAAATAGCATTCGGAGATTCCGACGTAGATAAGTTTGACTGGAACGCCCGTATTATCAATTACAGTTTAAAACCTGAGTTTTCTTATTTCATCCGTCCTTCTAATATTGTACGGTTCGGAGGTCAATCTATCTTCTACGAATTCCAACCAGCCAATGCTGTTGGAATATCTAATAATATTGTCAATGATATCAGCCTAGACAAGCAATTCGCACTCGAGTCCAATGCATTTATTGAAAACGAAATTGAGATTGCAGATCGGTTTAAAGTGAATTATGGCATCCGATTTTCTCACTTTATGTATCTAGGAGATCGCAATGCCTACAACTATGGGGAGTCCCCACGTGGAGAAGAAAGGCCTCTTACGGATGTTGAGTTTTTCGATAAGTGGGATCCTATTTCCACTTATTACAATCTAGAACCTAGATTTTCTCTTAACACTACGATCAACGATGTATCTTCTATCAAGTTAAGTTATAACAGAACGGCACAGTATGTCCATCTGCTTTCTAACACTACAGCTTCCACTCCAGTGGATATCTGGACACCCAGTACGAATAATGTAGTGCCTCAGATGGCAGATCAGATAGCCATCGGTTATTTTAGAAATTTCAGCAACAACAATGTAGAGTGGTCTACTGAACTATATTATAAAAAGCTAGACCATCTGATTGACTATATAGATGGCGCAGACTTAATTCTCAATGAACTGCTAGAGGGGCAGATTCTGGAAGGCGAGGGTAGAGCCTACGGAGCAGAATTGATGCTTAAAAAGAAAGAAGGGAAGTTCTCTGGATGGGCGAGTTATACGTATTCTGTGAGCGAGCGACTGGTGGAAGGAATCAACAATGACAATTGGTATCCATCCAGATTCGATCAGACCCACAATTTAAGCCTCACAGGATTTTATCAATTGACAGACAGATGTTCTTTCAGTGCCAATTTTATATACAATACAGGAACACCGACAACCTTCGCCACTACAAGATATGAGCAGCAAGGTTATGTGATTCCTAACAATGATGAGGGAGCTAGAAACAATGTCCGAGTTCCAGATTACCACCGATTGGATTTATCGTTTACCATAGACCCTAATCCTAAGTCCACCAAGCGATGGAAAGGTCAGTGGGTTTTCGGTATATACAATGTGTATTCAAGAAGAAATGCGTTTAACATATACACCAAGCAAGATTCTGGACGCATCCCAGTCGGATCTCCAATCAATACGGAAGCATACCGCCTATCTGTGATAGGTAATTTTATTCCTTCTATTTCTTACAACTTTCAATTTTAATTAAGATGAACAGATTATATATATATTTAGCGGTATTGAGTGTATTCATTATGTCTTGTGAAGATGTCATCGAAATTGATAGTGGATTTAAAGAAGCTTCATTAGTTGTAGATGCATGGATCGATGATCTAGAAAGACCTCAGACTGTCAGACTGACTAAGTCTCAAGATTATTTCGATAGCCAACTCGCAACCGGAGTAAGCGGAGCTCAAGTGACTGTAAAGAGAAGTGATGGAGTGGACTTGACATTCGAGGATAATGGAAATGGTAATTATGTCTGGACGCCTACTGCAGGTGAGACACTCGGAGAGGTAGGATTGTCTTATACGCTTGAGATAGAAGCAGAGGGCGTATCGTTTATTGCAGAGACTGTAATGGATCCAGTTCCTGTAATCGACTCTATTGCACAGATATATGAAGAAGAACAATTTGGTTTTCCAGAAGGGATATATGCCGAACTTTTTGCCACAGACCTAGATGGCATAGGAAATGCATACTGGGCACGAACATGGAAGAATGACACCTTGCTCAATAAACCATTTGAGATGGCGATTATTTATGATGGTACTTTTTCTCCAGGTACAGGTACAGATGGAATTCCTTTTATCTTTCCGATTAGAAGGCAAGTTAATCCTATTGCGGATGATTTAGAAGAAGGAGAAGAAGCCCAAGCTCCATATAAGGTAGGAGATAAGATATATGTTGAATTATCCTCAATTAGTGAGGAAGCATTCGATTTTTTAACCATAGCATTTGAGCAGATGACGAATGGGGACAACGGAATCTTTACCCTTCCGCTTGCTAACTCTGGTACCAATGTGAGATCAGTAGGAACGGAAGTTCCAGTTCTGGGATTCTTTAATGTTGCTTCTACTTCTACCAAAACAAAGATGATAGAATGATAAATAGTGGGTTATGCAGAGTCTGGTTTTGTCTTTAAACTCCCTTTAGAATCTGTCTCAAAATGATCAGAAATCATTTTTTCAATTCCTAGCAGGGACTCATAATACACACTTGATGCCTTTACCTTAGATTCCTCAGGATCGACTATACTACTTTTTCGTTGATTGTTCTTTTTTATAGGAACAACCTTACATTCTTTAGCCATACGTATCAATTTCCCCAGTAAATATGCAAGAATGATTATAGAAAATTATCACCCTTTTGGGTGAAATTTAGGTTTGAATAGTTAGAAGTTTATTTTCTGAGTACTTATGAAAAGGCTGGAGATAGGTGTTATTATAGTATTTACTTCATTTTAGTAGAATCAATCGTTAACCCATATTTGCTATTAGCCCATTTTAAGAATCCAGTATAAAAGTCAGTCCATTTTAATTATATATATTGGAATGGATCTTTAAAGGGGTTAATAGTATGCAAGTAAAAGACAGAAAGAAAAGGATAGGACCTGTTCCAGTAATTATAAGTGATCAGGGTGAGGGTGGAGAAATTATGTTGCTAGAGGAAGACAGACTTATCTCTAAGTATAGAATAACATCTGATGGTAATAACTCTAGTAAGATTAAAATAGTGTGGCGGTTGCCCGCCATCGGAGTTAAAGGGTCATGGACAAGTTCTAGTCTTCTCGACAAGAGGTTTAGAACGGATTGGGAATTGCCTCAGATGTGTTCTTCTATTTCTGTAGATATGCCGGTCTTGTGCTTGTATGGTCATCAAGACGAGAATATAGCCACTGTAGGAATCAGCGAATTGATTCATGAAGTACTTTTCGAAGTGGGGCTAAGAGAAGAGGATAATCATTTCTATTTTACCATCCATCTTCCTACTTCTGTTTCTAAGGGTCGGAGAACTGATATTGTTCTTACGATAGATTATCGCGAAATACATTTTTCAGAAGCCATAAGAAATGCCAGCCAGGAATTGTTGAAATTGAATAACATCTCTCAGCGTGCTCCTGTTGTATTATCTCAAGTGCCCACTTATAGCACGTGGTATTCTTTTCATCAGAATCTCGAAGAACACAAATTGTTAGAAGAGTGTCGGTTGGCTGCAGAAATCGGATGTGGGCTGGTGATAATAGATGATGGATGGCAGACTCTAGACGATAACCGAGGCTACGATTATACAGGAGA
>CALIQO010000451.1 GCA_938044055.1 uncultured Saprospiraceae bacterium | reverse complement strand
CCTATTCTATGGAAGGGAACACAAGAAGATGGACAAGAAGTCATACATGTCAAGGGAGTTATTACAGAGATACTTCCTGGAAAAAAAGTAAGCTTTACAATGCTGGATCCTAATATGGGAATCGAAGATACGCCAGAAAATTACGTCCACCTATCTTATGAGTTATACCCTACCCTTTCTGGAACGGAATTAAAACTGACCCAGGATTTTACAGGAACGAAAAACGCAGAAAGTCGATACGAAGAATCGATGCAAGGGTGGGATATGGTGCTGGACAGTATGCGAAAAATGCTGGAGTAAGCTTATATGATAAATTGTTTTAAAAACTCTGCTGACTTAATGGCCCACTTTTATCTTATTAATCTTTTTTCTCACTTATAATGTGATATTGCTTCTTTGATTACATCCTTCGGATCAAATTCAAATTTTTCAAATCGCTTTCTTGTATTAATTATTAATACTTTATCTATAATATCTTCATAGGGAAACTTAATGGTTGTTAATTTTAATTTTCCGAAATCTATTGAATTGACCGCTACTATTTCGTTTATTTTCAGATGAAAGGTTTTACCAATTACTTTAATAATTGTTAAGTTGTCATTACTCATTCTTGCAGATCCTCCATAAATAATTAAATAGAGTATACTACATATTAAGAACAATAAAAGAGCATATAAAATAGCGCCTCTTCCAGCAAATGCGACTTGCTTAACAAGAATAACACCTACGAGAACAGGAGTAAAAATAATAAAGGATATAAGAAATATACTTACACTTTTGTTTGATAGTTCTATTAGACTACCATTTTCGATTTTCTGCTTTATTCTAAAATTTAACATAGCAATAATTTGTATCCAAAAACTGTTTTAGATGATTGTGATTTAATCCCTTTTAAATCCTTCGACTTTTTATTAGTTAATACATGTTACAATTAAAGATAATAATATGGACCAATTAAATATGCCAGTAGAATGTCTTTATACTGCTTGTATTCCATTTCTTTTGACACCTTCCATTCATTCATATAGTTTCTTCATTTACTACTTATTCTTTAAGCAAGGAATTACATCCTCACTTAGATAAGGTTCTTGATGCACCCAGAACATATAATCGACCCGAAGAAAATCATTTGCGAAAGCATGCAACAAAGGAACAATATTCTTACGACCAATAGCTCCTGAATCCTCACTTTCATTGTAATCTGAATCAGCTCCAGTTCTTCCTATGTAATTCCCATCTTGAATCGCAATACCTAAAGGTACAGTAAAATCATTTTCGCGCATCATGGCAATGGTATGATTCAGTTGTCCCTTCCTATGAACCATCAAGTCCGGACCTCCTAAACCCACACCTATTTCCTGTCCATATTCATATACGGAACGCAAGTAACCTTTGTCATCCCATGGCAACCATTCATCAGGCATAAAATTAGCGTACTGCATGGTAGTAGAAAGAGGGAAAGCGTTTTTTAGTGCAAGCATATTTTCTCTGAGACATTCTGCATAGCGCGCTGGGCTAAATGAAGGATCATCGTTTCCTCTGATTCCAATAGAAGACTCTTGCAAATTGATGCCCTCAATTTTTCCATCGAAGGCTTCACCCAGCATCTTCATTAATAATGCAAAACGATGTTGAACTTGTGGATTCCATCTCTTAACAATCCATCCTGCTGCATTCCCGTCTTCATCGTAAGCCATAACGCAACCACCATCATACGCTTCAGTAAGAAGATAGTTAGGAATGGCTTTATTCTCAGGATAGAAGGTAACATCCTGAAACTGGATGAATAACTTCTTACCATGGGACAATAGATAATTATAATCTTCATAAATAATTGAAAAATCGTACAACCCTTTCTCTGGCTCTAGTTGATTCCAAGCATACATTATCTGAGCGCCTTCGATTCTATCCACTTTTAACAACGGATGATTGTGAATCAATTCTCTATCTCGTGAGAAATATACGAAGTGCTTAATCCCATCTTCTTTTAAGGGACATGTAGCATCTACATATTGCTTATACACATCCACATACCGATCGGGGTTTCTATTTTCTTGACCAGAAACAGTCCATAAGTTTCCTACAAGAATAACCAATAAGTATATGTTTCTTATCATGATAATGTAACACAATCTAACCGCTCAATTTTTTCTAAACTAAAAACTGATCTTTAAACTATAGCTAAAATCACCCCTACAGATTCCTTAATATCATCGTGCAAGAAGATTTAATCCGCACTGATTTTTAGCATTCTATATGGCTCCATCTGCTCTACGTCCAAGATTTTTTCTCCGTCAAAATTGTCTAACTGAGTGTTTATCACAAAGTATATATATCCGTCTAGAATATCAAAAGTTGTAGGAATTCTAAATTCTTCACCGAACTCAATCAGCTTTTCTCTTCCTATTATTTCTGTTCCTGATTTATTAAGTTTAAACTTAAACAATCCATTCTTAGAATTGTCCTTCCAGCCGTTCACTATTCCATATAAATTGTTTTGATAAAATTTTAATCCGTCGATACCAGAATATTCTTCTTTGGGTTGATTTAAAACTTTCTTTGTAGCTTTTTCAACAACGCATAGACCACTGCTTGATGCATAATATAGATATCTGTCATTACTGGAAATCGTAATTCCGTTGGAATTAGGAATTTTTTCAGAATCCAGATACAGATCCATGAACTTACTTGGTCTTTGAATTCTATAGCTTTTATTGCTTTCAGAATCGGTAATGAAGATTTCATTGTCAGAACCGATAACTAAGTCATTTAAATACTGAAATTCTGAACGGTCGATAGAATACGAATCAATCAAGTCTCCAGTTGACACTTTTAAGAGCAATAGTATGGACTTGTTTTTATCTCCTGTTAAACTGTTACCAAGTGCATATAGAGTGTCCTCTTTTATGGTCATCCCGAAACCTGATAGATAGTTGTATTCTTCATTTTGTAGAAATGTTTTGGCATTGCTACCATCCATAGAACTGCTAACTATTCTTTTGTTTTTAAGACTATTTAAGTAAACTGTTTTAGTCCTACTATCTATTGCTATTCCTTCCGGAAATAAATCTTTCTCGAAAGGAAGTTCAATCAATTCTGGTTGTTGACTAGCGCAAGAGAACAAGCTAAATAGAATAAAACAGATAGTAACTGACTTAGACTTAAGCATCCCTTAGTGGTTTTATGGATTCTTGAATGAATGATTGAACAATATGGGTTACTTCCTTATCCGGTTTATCTTTTTCAATCCATGTATGTATATCGCCGATATACTTCATACCGAGATATTGTGCACTTAAGTTAAATGGAATAAAGAATCCTTCTGTAGCCTTCTTCTCTGAACCACAACTAACTGAAGCCATATATTTTCCGCGAAATTTTCGACCAGTATCTTTTTCTATTTTAAGACAATCAGATATTCTGTCAAAAAAAGTTTTCATAATTCCAGACATCGCATACCAGTACACAGGTGTCAGAAACAACATAAGGTCATAATCTGAAATCTCTTTAATTAGCGGCAGAAAATCGTCTTGCCGATTTTTAAACTCATAATCAAAGTGTCCGACATTATAATTTTTAAGGTCGATAAAGTCACATTTTATTTCTTCTTGAATCAGTTTTGCAATATGATTGGTATTCCCATGGCTATTAGAACTCCCTTGAATAATTACTCTTTTCATTGTGGCATTGTATCTATGTAATATAATGGTATTGCAGAATAGACACAACGAGTGCCGTGAATGAAGCAGGCAATGTGCGATATTGCTTGCTAGCAAATGGTTTTCTTCTAATTCTATAAAATAATTTCTTCAGCGACTACCTAAGTGACTCTAAAATCTTAACTACAGAAAGGTCAATATATTTTGTACATGCTGCTTTAATCCTCTGTTCTTCCTCTGTAATTTCTTTTGCAGAAAAACTATTTTCATACTTATTGTCCACCACCTTCTTTAAGATTTTGTACTTGTTTATGTAAACATGATTTTCAAGTGTAGGATCGGGATTACCATTAGAGAATTCTTTTTCTATAACAAGAAATAGATTCTGATCCTTGTCAAAGCAAAACTCCATACTTTTGTTTGATTCAGAATCAAGTTGCTTCACTAATATTCTAGCAGGACTGCTGGTACTTGATACATAGGCTGTCACATCACTCCGATCACTTTCATTGAAATTCAATATTTTAGAAGGGTCCCACTTTTTCGATTCTAAGTTTTCATACTTACTTATTAAATTCAGTATTTCACTTGAAGCTTCAGCCTTATAATTAAAAAGATTAGATGCTTCTTGATCTACCTTCATTTCAGATTCTGCCTCTACTTCTTCAACTATTGGATCTTCAACTATTGCGTCTTCAACTATTGTGTCTTCAACTATTGGACCACTGTGTGTTTTAGGAGTTTCTTTACATCCTATTGATGATATTAATAAACAAAAGAGAATTAATGTGTTTTTCATATACGAGCTTATTATGTAACCTAAAAAAGACTTCGAAATTATAAAAATTCTAGTTTAATATGGAATTACTTGAAAGTTTGCTCTTTTATAAGTTCTCCTTCCTCATTATAGACTTTCCATGTGCCTTTCTTTTTGCCATGCTCAAAGCGACCTTCATCCCAGAGTTGTCCATTGGCATGATATCGTTTCCATACTCCATGTTTCTGTTCTTCATCATTGAACCCACCTGTACCTCGAGGCTGGCCATTCTTGAAGTACCATTTCCACCGACCGACAATTTTTCCGTCCTTAAAATTGCCAGAAGATTGCATCTGGCCATTGTTGAGAAAATACTTCCACTTTCCTGATTTCTTACCATTGTCAAACTCCCCTTGACAAGAAACTAAACCGTTTTTAAAGTAAAGCTTAAAAGGTCCATTTTTAGGTTCGCCATTTTCATCGATTCCAGATATGTCTTTCATAGAGAATGTTTTTTATCATCGATATAATCTACATGCTTTTATGTTTTTCAATTATAGAGTCAATTTAGTTTGGTTTTTTAATTCTTCACGTTTGGATGTAACAATTAGGCAGCATTTTTTCTAACCTTTCTATTTGTTCATTTGTGAAATTATTTTCATTCAAATAAAGATATTCCAAATTCTTTAACCCTATAATTGATTCCGGAAATGAAGATATATTGTTTTCACGGAGATCTAAATGTTTTAGAAGTTTAAGTTCTCCTATTTCTTCAGGTATTTTCGTAATTCGATTATTCGATAAATCAAGCTTTTCTAAATTCCTCAAGTTGTGGATGTCTTTAGGTATTTCCTTGATCTCGTTTCCTTGTAAATAAAGTTCTTTTAATTCTGGTAGTTGCAATATTGAATGTGGAAATATATTCGTATCCGAGTAGTCTGCTGACAATACCTCTAACTTTGCACAATTAATAATTTCCTCTGGGAATTCCAGTGACTTCATAAAAGATATCTCCAATACCTTTAAATTTTGAAGTGAGAATACATGCTCTGGAATTACAACGAATTCATTTGATGATAAATTCAAAGACTCTAACTTAGTTAGTTTAGAAATACTCTTAGGAAGACTACTAAGTTTGTTAGAATATAAAGATAACTCATTTAAGCTTTTAAGATTCCCAATTTGCGGTGGGAGCTGTTTTAATTCATTGCTTGAAAGGAATAGTTTTTCCAATGAATTCATATGTCCTATTTCTGCTGGAATTTCCTCAATCCTATTATTGGTAAGTCTAAACTCTGTAAGTGCAGTAAGGTTACTAATTCCTTTTGGCAATTGAGTTAATTCATTATTCGTCAAGTCTAGTACATCCAGGTTTTTAAGCTTGATCAGGTTTTCATCGCTTAATTTAGTTATATTATTATTCATTAGATTTAAAAAAACAAGGCTGCTAAGTTGTCCAAATGATTCGGGTAGCTCGATGAGGCAGTTCCCATACATATTGAGGTTTTCCAAGTTATTTAATGACCCAATATTAGCAGGAAGTTTTTTTACACAATTACCATTTTCCCCTTTTTCATTGTAAAGCCATAATATTTTAAGGTTAGAAAGTTCACCAAGGGAGTTTGGTAGTTTTTGAATTCTATTATGGGTTAACATTAGTTCCTCCAACATAGAAAGTTTCCCGATTTCTTCAGGAAGAATCTCTATTCGATTCTCACTTAGTATAAGTTCTTTCAATTGCTGTAAGTTGGAAATTAGTGGGGACAAATTTGTTAACTTGTTCTTACCTAAATTCAATTTTTCTAATTTGATTAGATTCCAGAGACTGTCTGGTATGTCTGATATTGAATTGTAGTCCAGAGACAGTTGTACCAAGTTTGAAAATGCAAAAATATCAGAGGGTACATCATTATATTTTTTGAAACTCAATGAAAGCACTTCTATAGATTCTGTATCTAAAGTTGGATGGTCTAAAGAGTAATAACTTTTGTTATAATCTTGCGCGGATGTTTTACATATTATAGAAAAAGCTACAATAAATACTAAGGGAAAATAGGCTTTCTTCATAAATACTAATTTTGCACAATTTGCAAGGTATTCTAAATCCATATAAAATCATTGATTCTTGAATTGTGTTTTAATGAATTCTTTTGGCATCGGACTGAGAATTGATCATTCCCCCAAAAATAGGACAGTGAGTTTAGTTTGATTACAAACTATTAAATTTACTGTTATGAGCAGAAGAAAGTACACATCAAAATTTAAGACCAAAGTTGTCTTAGAAGCACTAAAAGAGAAAAACACATTGGCTGAGTTGGCTCA
>CALIQO010000450.1 GCA_938044055.1 uncultured Saprospiraceae bacterium | reverse complement strand
CTTCAGGGAACAAGATGAAAAACCTACTTTCCATTTTTCGGAATTCGAGCCTTCTTATACTCCCGACATATGTTTTAATGATAGCGCCCTGTACATTCCAGATCAATTCATCTCCTAGGTCTACATCAAGACCTCTGGCATAGCGCTCACCCAGACTGATGAATATAGAGTCTCCACCATCGTGGATGCCTGTATAGGTGCCTCTCACCAGTTCTTCATCTTCTTTCATCTCCGCTTGGTAACTTACTCGGGCTTCTCGGTTGATGGCCCATCTAGATGCACTCCTCGATGTATCCGCTAGCCATTCCTTTTTAGTTTTTCCTTGCCATTCTGCTAGATCCATTGTAACTACGGGTACATGTTGTAGAACAGGTAGAGACAATTCTTCAGTCATAGATTCCAGGGAGTCTTTCTGGTGGTTTTCTATTCCGTACAGAATCATATTGGGTTGGTTGCCAGCACCCATTTCAGATACATTTTCCAGTATCAGTCCCTGCATGACGAATATAGTAGTAAGAATTGCTGTACCTAATCCTATCGAGACGATCAATGTTCCTGTCTGATTGTTAGGTCGATAGAGATTCGATAACCCTTGTCTTATTACGTAGGGAGCTGCCCTAGGAAAGAACTTCCTCACAGTCCACGTAATCATTTTAGCAACTCCATAAAGTATGCCGAATGCAACCAGTAAAGCTATCGTAAATACACCTGCATCTGAAACAAAACCTAGCAGCCTCCAGAGAAAAATGAAGATGGCAAGCACTACCATAAAATAGACCGCCCATAGTGCCCAGTCTCTCGATGAAGATACATTGTCTACCTTCCGCAAGGTCCTAAGTGGGCTTACCTTTCTGATTGATATGAGCGGCACCATCGCAAATAAACTGGTAAGAACCAACCCGATAACGATACCTTCAATTATTGCTGACCAGGATATATCCATGTTTACCTCATAGGGTAAGAAATCTTTTAAGACAGTAGGAAGGGCTACTTGGATGGCACTTCCGAGAAATGCACCTATTACAACAGCTATTAAACCCAGCACGAAAATCTGGATAAAATAAATGAGAAAGGCCGAAGTGCTATTCATGCCGAGACACCTGAAAATAGCAATCGATGATACCTTATTCTTGACATATACCAGCACACTGCTGGCGACTCCTATACAAGCTAGAAGCAGAGATATAAGCGCAATAAGATTTAAGAAATTATTGAGGGAAGAAAATGCTTGTTCTAGATTTTCTTTTTGTTCTTCTACAGTACGGATACGCATAGACGCATTCCGAAAAGGACGCCTGTTTTCATCCTCCCATTCGTCGGCATCTAAGTCAGAGGGAAGTTTGTAGTAATAGGCATAATCCATAAAACTTCCTGGCTGGATCAGTTCCGTACGATCGAGGGCATCATAAGGGATATAAATTGTAGGGGCAAATGTAGTTCCTAAACCTACGTTGCCAAATGTGCTTTTTAACCTTCCTCCGATTACAAACATTTCTTTCCCTAGCTTGATGCTATCGCCTGTTTCGAGACCATACTGCAGCATCATTCCATCATCAACGAGGGCATACCCTTCTGATTGAAACGATGTGGCTGCTTCAAGCGGTTCAGTAAGCAAGGTCCCATAAAATGGAAATGCTCCATCTAGTGCTTTAATCTTGACGAACTGTGTCTGATCTTTTTCTGGTAAATAAGACATGGAAAACAATTCTCGCTCTCGAGCCGATTCTCCAGGTATATTGTCTGTTATGGTAAGCAAGGTGTCTGTAAGCCCTTGGTTTCCGGAAATCACCATATCTGCACCTAGCAATGATTTAGCCTCTTGATCTATGTTGTCAACTAAGTTGTTGTTGAATGAGTTAATAGCCACAAGCGCGGCTACTCCTAAGATGATAGAAGAAACAAAGAGCAATAGTTTGCCTCGATTCTTGCGACTATCTCGCAATGCTGTCTTTAGAAGAAAGTTTATTCTACTCATACTTCTTGTGCAACCGTCTTGAGATCACTGAATATTTTTCCTCCTTTAAGCTTAATGATGCGATTGGTCTTTTCTGCCAGTGTCATATCATGCGTTACAATAACAAGGGTTGTTCCTTTTTCTTTATTGAGCGTAAAAAGAAGTTCTTCTACATTACTGCCTGTATCGTCATCTAAGTTTCCAGTAGGCTCGTCGGCAAATAGTATCCTGGGCTCATTGCTGAAAGCTCTGGCTATGGAAACACGCTGTTGTTCACCTCCAGATAATTGAGAAGGGTAGTGGTCCATTCTTTCTCCTAAACCTACTTGGGTCAGCAGTTTAGACGCTTGCGAGTAAGCTTCTTTAGATTTCCCTTGGAGTTCAAGAGGGATCATAACATTTTCGAGAGCCGTTAAAGTAGGAAGTAACTGGAAATTCTGAAAGATAAAACCTACGGCTTGATTTCTGAGTGAGGCTTTTTCATTTTCAGTCATATGCGTAATGTCAGAACCAGCAAGCTTAATCATTCCGGAAGTGGGATGATCTAGGCCTGCGCACAATCCGAGAAGGGTTGTTTTTCCACTACCAGATGGACCGACGATAGAAACAATTTCCCCTTGTTCTATGGACACGTTGATGTCGTCAAGTATGGTAAGAGGGCCGTGTACTCCGGGATATATTTTTTGAACTTTTTCAAGCTGTAGTATCATGAATCTAAATTGTATATCGGTCCTTGATTATAGATTTCCATACTTAGGCACAACCCAGATAAGGAATCATTGTTTCTATAAGGACAATAAATGTTTTAATTTATAAAGCTTCATCATATATTTGATGATATAAAAAACAATAAGGATGCTAAGAGTTAACAGAATATTATTGATTGTCTCCTTCCTTATTATGCAATTACATTGTACAAATAAACCAAATAAAGAGGATACAGTTGTTAATACGACTATCAAAGATGAAACTACTTCGACGAGTGATGCGATTAAGCAGGATAAAAAGGTGGTTTTGTTCTTCGGGGATAGCCTCACTGCGGGTTATGGCCTGCAAGAAGAAGATGCTTTTCCAGCATTGGTACAAGACAGAATCGACTCACTAGGAGTAGGGTATAAGGTTGTCAATGGTGGCTTAAGTGGGGATACTTCTTCTAACGGCAAGTCTAGGGTCTCGTGGGTGTTGCAGAATCCTGTAGACGTGTTCGTCCTTGCGCTGGGAGCAAATGATATGTTGAGAGGATTAAACCTTGAATCCACAGAAGAAAACTTACGTGCGATTCTAGAGACTGTACAAGCTAAAAACAAGAATACTAAAATTATTGTAGCAGGAATGATTGCTCCTCCTAATATGGGTGA
>CALIQO010000449.1 GCA_938044055.1 uncultured Saprospiraceae bacterium | reverse complement strand
GAGGAGAGGAATGGAAAAAGACAGATTCTCTATCTAATTTTATAGACAGGATGATAGAGGTTTATTCTGTATCGCATACTTCCATAAACAATAGGTATTATCAAGACAATGGAAACTATCTTTACTTGACACGCAATAAGTCTCGGAAGGATGTGTTAGTGAAAGGTCAAGTGGGGAGTTCTGAATCAGATACTCTTTCATTACCAGAATACCCTTATGAAAGAGGCATGCTGAGACACCTTTTCTTCCTAGATGATGACCATGGTTTTATTCTAGGAGGAGCCTTAGATGAAGGGAATCAGAAGGCTATCATTTTAGAAACGAAAGACGGTGGGGATACATGGAATTATGTGCCTTCTACGTGGCAACACATCCATGCTGCTTACATCCGTGACCGAGAATTATGGATTGCAGGAAAAGAAAATATGATTAAGCGCAAGCGTTATTGAAAACAATGAAGTATGCTTACTACCTTAGTCCATATGAATAAGGATAAGTTAGAAATCATCAATCTTGAAATTAAAGCTAGGGTTAAGGATATAGAAGAGACAGAGCAATTACTTCTTAAGTTGTCCCCTCAATTCCAGGGGCTAGACGTCCAGGAAGATATTTATTTTAACGTCGGGGAAGGTCGACTTAAATTGAGGCGAGGCAATATCGAGAATGCATTGATCCACTATGTGAGACCTAATACATCATCTGCTAAAAGATCTGACATATTATTGTATAAGCACAGTCCAGATGAAAATCTACTCGCTATCTTATCTGAGGTCTTAGGTGTAAAAGTTGTAGTTGAGAAAACAAGAAAAATTTATTTCTTGGATAATGTAAAATTCCATTTTGATCAGGTAGATGGTTTAGGGTCGTATGTAGAAATAGAAGCCATCGACACCGATAGGAAAAGAACTGAAAAGGAGTTAAGAGAACAGTGTGACTTTTATACTAAATATCTCGGTATACAAGAAGCAGACTTGATAAGCGAATCATATAGCGACATGCTTATCAAGTCTGCGTAAGTTGAGGAAATTACCATTTCATTCCTATAAGATTTAGATCGAAATAGAAAAGGACCATGCCTATAATTGATGCACCTAGAAGAAGTGGGAAGATTGATTTTTTCCACCCCTGTTTAGCAATTACCTTATAGATTATATAGGGCATTACGAGACTAAGGACAGAGCATAGTGTCATAACAACCATAGGGATCTTAAAAGAAAGAGGAACTCCATGTTTTAATGTACCTGAAAATACATAGGCAATAAGTAGTGCAAAGAAAGAAATGGATAGTACTCCACTGATAAGTGTCAACCATTTTGCATAAGGTGTTCGGAGATTCTTCTTAAACAGATAAAGAAAGATTCCACTGAGACTAAAGAGTAAGCAAGTACCCAGAAGTATCTGCTTAAAAATTGTTTTCTGATACCACGATATCTTTTCATATTGGTTCAGTACACCTCTGGGCATGATTAGGTCCATAGGCCGTCCGTTTTCAGTGGTAAAGCCGATAACCCAGTTAGACCCTTCTCTTGTGTCTTGAAATTGTGTTGGACCTATTCTCTTAAAGGTACGCTCATTCACAATAAGTGTTTCAGAGTCAACGGCTTTTATATTTATTTCTTCCTCTTGACCGTTGATAATTTCATTTCCTTTTTCGAACGTCGATTTTGTGAACGTTTTATTTCTGTAAGTGCCTATAACTGATTTCGTTGAAATTGCGGAAGCATGATCTTGAGATACTTGTAGCTTTTTAGGAGTAAGTAATGTGTCCCAGACTGCGGCTCCCATTTCCCATCCGAAGTATGGCGAATTATAGCGATTGCTGTGACATACGAAAACTCCTGCATTTGCTTCCATTATTATGTCAACGTTAGATAAAAAGCTACGTACTCCTCCGCTGTGTTGCAGATTAGCGTATCCGTTTTTTACAGTATGAAACCAAGGATATCCCATTGCTTCAGGAAGCTCAGAGGGAGCATAGTTTCTTCTGATCATAAGATTGTAACTCTCAACGTTGATGATATTCTTGTCATGAAGTATGCTGGGTTCGAGGATGGCTTGTATAAACCTTGCCATGTCTGATGCAGTCGTTTCCAAGCTACTTGCGGCAGGAAGGCTCAGCGCTTGTCTTTCTTGTCTTACTTGAGCACCGTCTATGAAATTGTAAGGATGGGCCTTATGTTTTTCTATCTCCATCGGCAGGTCCGAGTCAAACGTGCTGTAATGCATACCTAGGGGATCCAGAATCTTTTCTTTCATATATGTAGTGTAAGGTATCCCTGAAGTGATTTCTATAAGATGACCTAAAAACCCGAAGGCATAATTGCTGTACCAAAAAGTGGTCCCAGGTTTTATTACCATAGGTGGCATACGATCTTGTAGAATTTCTAATAGTGGAATTTCATCTCCTGAATCACCCTGAAGTGAACCGATATTAGAGTAATCAAGACCACTTGTATGGGTCATAATATGATGTAGTGTCAACGGGTATGGATAGGAAATTCCCAGCTCTTTTTCGATGAAAGGCCTGAGATCTTGATGCAACTTTAGTTTACCAGCTTCTATCAATTGGAAGATGGCCATAGCCGTAAAAACCTTAGATATGGAAGCAACTCGGAAAACGGTTTTATCAGGATCTACCTGACGGCCATTCTCTATGTCCGCCATACCTATTCCACGGGTGTAGATGACCTTGCCATCCTTAACAATGCACATTGCACTGCCTGGGACATTGTATTCCTTGAGTTTAGCTTCATAAAGACTATCGATGTATTCTGTAGGGAATATGAATTCTGCAGAATCTGATTGTATTGAGTCTATTTCTCCTTTTATAAGGGAAACGAAGAAGATGTTAAGTGCTAGGAAAAAAATTGATTTGTGTTTCATGATGTAAGATTTATAAGTCTAAAATTCTTATAATTTATGGATGCATGCTTGAGAAATCTCTGATGCCCTAGAACCTCTTTATATATGATGTGAATCTTACCCTTAGCAGCACTCATAGGGAGAAAATGCTAATCTATACGTAGTTGTGGTTAATCTATAATGTTACTCCGTGGAGAAAATATATTATTGGTTACCTTGAGAATATATTCATCTTCATATGGAATATTTAAACCATCAGGTAGTTGTATTTGTCGAGAACTGGCACAAATCCAGGTTAAGAAACCATCTCTTATTTTGGTTGATTAATGTCCTTATTTCTGTTGGGATAAATCTAGTAAGTGGGGAATCAATGGGAGTCGCCTTTATAGAAAAAATGATTTACCTGTTTCCGCAAGCCGTTGCTTCCTATTTTTTAGCGTATTATGAAATTCCTTACTTGCTCTTAAGCAGAAGATTTATTGCTTTTGCCTTGGTTTTTATAGCCAGTACATATGTCTTAACAGTAATGTATAGGTTTCTAGTAGTATATGTTTCAGAACCCATTCTATATCCAGATATGTTGCAAGATAGTATCTCTGATATCTTGTTCAATAGTGAGGCTATTGTAGGACAGTACTTTCTACTTCTATATATAACGCCTTTATTTTTTGTCTTGCTTAAATATACTAAAGATGTGTTTCTACTTTCTCGAAAATTAAAGCGTATTCAAGAAGAAAAAAGCAATGCGGAAATTAAATTTCTTAAGGCACAAGTACATCCTCATTTCTTATTTAATACCTTGAATAATATATATACACTGACATTAAAAAAATCTCCTAAGGCGGCTCCAGCTTCTCATACACTTGCTGAGATTTTAAAATATATGACGATTTCTGGAGCGGCTGGATTATCTAAGTTAGAAGATGAGA
>CALIQO010000448.1 GCA_938044055.1 uncultured Saprospiraceae bacterium | reverse complement strand
ATGATAAGTGGTATTATTGTTACAGAGGATGGAGAAGGAATCAATAAAGTTGATGTATCTCTTAGCAATGAAACGCTATTGACTGAAGAATTTACACTGACAGATTCTGATGGAAAGTATGCATTTCCTGATAATCCAATGTCGGATTCTTACATGATTAACCCGTCTAAAAAAGGAATTCCAATAGATGGAATTACAACAGAAGATGTATTAATTATTCAGGAAGCTATAATGGATGACTCTAAGTACGATAGTCCTTATGATGTAATCGCAGCAGATGTAGATGACAATAAGGTGATTTCAGCTATTGATGTGATTCTTATCCAGAGAATGATTGCTGGAATATTGCCAGAATTCAAAGCCGGCGAATGGAAGTTCATCCCTGCAGATATGGAGCTTACTGTACAGAATGCACTATCGGCAAGTCAGACATTTACTGCCATAGAAAGCCTTGATAACGACATGACTTCTCTAGATTTCATCGGTGTTAAAATCGGAGATCTTACAGGAGACGCCTCGACCAATGCTAGAGATGAATTTATTGTCAGACAGCAGCAGTCACTAGATTTATTGGTAAATAATCAATACTATGAAAAAGGCGATTATGCAACCATAGAGATAAATCTTGCAGATGTTAAGGATATTTATGGATATCAGTTCAGCTTAGATTTATCTAAGTTATCTAGTGTATCTGTCGACGATACGCCGACAGGAACAGTCCATGGATTAGTAGATGGAAAATTAGCTCTTAGTTATGCAGATGCTATGGAGGGCGTAAGCGAGAATCAAGTTCTGACTATATCAGGGACTGTTGAGCAGTCAGGAAACTTATCTGATCTACTTAAAATCGATAACAACAGAATACAAGCAGAAGCATATACCAGCAATAGAGACATAGATAAGCAGTTACAGCTAAGATTTATGGAGGAGAATGAATCGCCATTCACATTAGGACAGAACATTCCTAATCCATTTAGATCTGTAACCGTAATACCGTTCTACCTTCCAGAAGATGGTAAGGTTGATTTACAAGTAAGATCACTTGATGGTCGTCTTATTAAGAACACATCTTACGATTTAAGAAAAGGAGAAAACACCTTTTCCTTAGATGCAGCGGAACTAGGTATGAATAGTGGTATATACTATTATCAATTAAAATACAATGGACTATCTCATCATAAGAAGATGATAGTTGTAAAGTAATATAAGAGTTACTGTTTAGAATAATACCGGGATATCTCTTGAGATATTCCGGTATTTTTTTAACTATGATTGTATGATATGAGACAGGATATTAAAAATATAATTTTTGATTTAGGTGGTGTCTTGTTCAATCTAGATTACAAGCAATCCTTAATTGCTATTAACAAGCTTCTTGCTATTGATATCAATGCCGATTCTGTTTTAAAAAAAGACATCCTTAATCACATTGCAGGTTACAACAAGGGCTATATTACTACTGAAAGATTCATCTGGAAGTTTCAGCGATTAGCAAGTGGAAAGACGCCACAAGGTCAAGACATCATTCGTGCCTGGAATGCCATGATGCTTGGATGGAACCCTGAAGTTTTCGAGATGCTTGCCACCTTAAAGAAGAAGTATAACTTATACCTTCTCAGTAATATTAATGAGATTCATTTTAAATTTTATGAAAAATCATTAACCCCTTATGGAGGCTTGTCACATTTCGAATCTCACTTTATCCAGACATATTATTCTCATAAAATTCATTTAGTAAAGCCAGAAAAGGAAGCCTACTCATTCGTTATTAATCAGCATGATTTACAATCTTCTGAAACTATATTCATTGATGACACAGAAGAAAATATTATCTCAGCTCAAGCGTTGGGAATCTCTGTTGTATGTCATCCTCATGACGTGTCTATTATAGATCATATCCATTCCTATCTTCAGATAAATTCTTAGATAAGACCCTCTGATTTTTTTTTTGACATTATTCAACTTCCTCAGTACCTTGCCTTCTTAATTAATTTATAGATGGATTACGACGAAGCCCTCCTACACTTACAGCGATATTGCGTCTATCAAGACAGGTGCCACAGTGAAGTGAGATACAAGTTGATCTCCATTAAGGTCTATGGTGATAAACTGGAATCTATTATGTCGGATCTTATATCTGAGGGGTTCCTAGATGAAGAAAGGTATGCTTTAAGTTATGCTCAAGGCAAATGCAAAATTAAAAAGTGGGGATACAATAAAATCCGTCATGGACTAAATGCCAAGCAGGTTAGCGTCTACTGCATTAATAAAGCGCTTAAAAGTTTAGACAGAGAAATCTATATAGATAACTTATCTCATATAGTCCAGCGTAGACTTACACTAAAAAATATTGAAAACGAATTCAAGCGTAAAAAAGACTTATTCGATTTCTGCCTACGCAAGGGATATCTCTACCATGAAATACAAGAGGTATACAATCAGGTTGAAGTAAAATAAAGCTTTTATTTATCGCTTACAAGTGTCCCTATATTTTCTCCCCTTACCAGACCAGTAAGATTTCCTTTTTTGTTGATATCGAATACAACAATAGGTAAGTTGTTTTCCTGACACATCGTGAATGCCGTCATATCCATTACATTAAGCCCCATAGATATTACTTCGGAAAAAGATATGGTTTCATACCTTTCAGCAGTCGGGTCTTTTTCTGGATCTGCAGTATATATGCCATCTACTCGTGTACCTTTCAATATGGCATCAGCGTTTATCTCATTGGCTCGTAAGGCGGCCGCAGAATCGGTCGTGAAATATGGGCTTCCTGTACCTGCAGAGAATATAACTACCCTTCCTTTCTCTAAGTGCCTTATGGCTCTTCTTCTAATATAAGGTTCAGCAATCTGCCTCATCTCTATGGCAGAGATAAGTCTCGTATATACACCATGCGTTTCTAGTGCACTCTGAAGGGCCATACCGTTGATGCACGTCGCTAGCATACCCATATAATCTCCTTGAACTCTTTCTATTCCAGACTGAGAAGCCTGTAAACCTCTGAATATGTTTCCTCCTCCTATCACAACGGCTATCTCCACACCCATCGATGATAACTGCTTGATCTGAGAAGCATAGTGAGTCAGCATTTCAGGAGCAATTCCGAATTCCTTTCCGCCCATCAGGGACTCACCACTTAACTTAAGTAATACGCGCTTATACTTCAATTCCATAATTCTCTTTTCTATAATTCGTTATCATTACTCAGCATCAAATATAACATGCGGAAATAATATGTTTTAAAATCATTTCAAAAAATAAAAAAGTACACGATCTTCAAGGGCAAAAAAAAAGGTGATTGAAAATCAATCACCTTTAAAAAATAATTTTTAGCCAAGTCTGACATGCTTGAAGTCGGTAACGGATAATCCTGTATCTACTCCATCGAGATACTGTCCTACCGTCTTTTTTCCATCCTTCACAAATGCTTGATTCAATAAGGTATTCTCCTTAAAGAATTTATTCAGCTTACCAGTTGCTATTCTTTCTAGCATAGCTTCTGGCTTTCCTTCTTTCTTAGCGATCTCCATCCCTATTTCTATTTCCTTATCTACAACTTCTTGAGAAACACCATCTTTATCTACAGCTACTGGTTTCATTGCAGCAACTTGCATGGCAACATCTTTTCCAGCACTTTCATAAGAATCAGAAGATTTATTCAATCCTACGATTACACCTGCTCTATTACCCATATGGATATAAGAAAGTACCATAGGAGCTTCTAGCGTCTGGTAATCGGCTAGTTCTATCTTCTCTCCTATTACACCTATCTGCTCTGTAATCTTATCTCCTAGAGATATTCCTCCGAAATCACTTGTAAGCAATTCTTCCTTGCTTCCTGGAAATGATTCAAGCGCTAAGTCTGCAATCTTATGAGTAAGATTTACGAAATCATCGTTCTTCGCAACGAAATCGGTTTCACAACTTAATCTTATAACAACTCCTTTAGAATTGTCAGAAGAAACTTTAGCGATTACGACACCTTCTTTAGCGTCTCTATCTGCTCTTTTAGCGGACAACTTCTGTCCTTTCTTTCTAAGAATTTCAATGGCCTTAGTGATGTCACCACTTGCTTCTGCAAGTGCTTTTTTACAATCCATCATTCCAGCACCCGTCTGATCTCTTAGTGCTTTTACATCTTTAGCAGAGATTTTTACGTCACTCATTTATTTTTAATTTAATTTCTTGTTGTTTAATTTAATTAAGCTTTAGCAGTCTCTTCCTTAGATTTAGCTCTTTCTTCGAGCCCTTCCTTAATAGCTGCAGTAACTGCCTTAGTGATAACTTCTATAGACTTAGAGGCATCATCATTAGCAGGAATAGGAAAATCTACAAGATTAGGATCACTATTGGTATCTACCATAGCGAATGTTTTTAAACCTAACTTCTTAGATTCCGCTAGTGCGATGTGCTCATGGTGGATATCTACCATAAAGATTGCGGATGGCAACCTGTTAAGGTTAGCGATACCTCCTAGAACTTTCTCTAGCTTGTTTCTCTCTCTCTGAAGCGTCAGTCTCTCTTTTTTAGTAATACTAGATAGAGAGTTATCTGCAAGCATCTGATCGATGTTGTTCATTTTCTTTACCGATCTTCTGATCGTAGAAAAGTTAGTCATCATTCCTCCTAACCATCTTTCGGTTACGAATGGCATGTTGACACTTCTTGCCGCAGCAGAAACAATTTCTCTCGCTTGCTTCTTAGTCGCAACGAAAAGAATTTTTCTACCTGACTTAGCTATCTGCTTCATAGCAGAGGCAGCATCTGTCAAGCACTCAGAAGTTCTGTTTAAATCTATAATATGAATCCCCTTTCTTTCCATAAATATGTAAGGAAGCATCTTAGGATTCCACTTTCTTTTCATGTGGCCATAATGAACGCCAGCGTCAAGAAGTTCTTTATATGTAGGTGTACTCATTTCTTTATTGTTTTTAAAAAGTAGAAGGAAAAATAGATTAACGTTTAGAGAACTGGAAGCTCTTTCTTGCTTTAGGCTTTCCGTACTTCTTACGCTCTACCACTCTTGCATCCCTCGTCATGTACTTCTTTTCCTTCAGTGGGCTCTTATAATCTTCGTTTAATTTTACAAGCGCTCTAGATATTCCTAATCTTATGGCTTCAGCCTGTCCTTTAAAACCACCTCCAGTAACAAGAACTTTTAAATCATACTCTGACTTAAGATCTAGAATCACAAGAGGATCTATTACATTCTGCTGGATATTAGCCATCGGGAAGTAATCTTCGAATTTTCTTCCGTTGATCGTGATATCCCCTTTTCCTTTCATTAGGTATACTCTAGCGACTGACGCTTTTCTTCTACCTACAGTATTGATCATTTCCATGCTTGTTAAAATTTAAAGGGTTCAGGTTTCTGTGCTTGATGTGGATGTTCTGTTCCCTCATACACGTATAATTTTTTAAATACAGCTCTACCTAACTTGTTCTTAGGAAGCATGCCTTTTACCGCTTTTTCTAAAATCGCGATAGGCTTCTTAGCCAGCATTTCTTCTGCCGTTCTTTCTTTCTGTCCTCCAGGGTAGCCAGAATATCTCTGATAGACTTTCTGCTTCATCTTATTTCCAGTAAATTGAACTTTCTCTGCATTGATTACAATTACGTAATCTCCAGTATCTACATGTGGTGTAAAGCTAGGCTTGTCCTTTCCACGTAGTGCATCGGCAATCTTAGTAGCAATCCTTCCTACGATTAGACCATCTGCATCGATGATGTGCCATTTTCTGACAACATCCTCCTTTCTTGCAGATTTAGTTTTATAACTTAATGTATTCACGTTGATATATTTTTTCTTATCAATATTATGTGCGCTCTTAAGCGGCTGCAAATGTAAGTTTCTTTTATCTTTAAAACCAACTTTTTTATAGGTTTTTTTCGAATTTTATTTCATAACTATCTGATAAACAGTAATATTTTCGCTTCACTTTTTTATAACCTCGCTTCTAAACAGGATTATTAACTACCTTGAGCGTTTACTTACAGAATCATTTTATGGAATCTATGAAGATTCACAGAAGAAAATATGCCGTAAGAATATCCGAGCTTGATCAGAATCGGAAGATGGCACCCTATGCCATTACTCAACTAATGCAGGAAGTGGGCATGCAACAGACTATAAAATATGGTGTAGCTACCTGGGATCTAGGAAATCATGCTTGGATACTTATTGCTAAGCATATCCAGATTTATGATTACCCGACACATGGTAACACCATAATGGTTGAGACTTATCCATCTGGATTCGATAGAATATATGCTTATAGAGATTATAAGATATACAATGAAAAAGAAGAACTCATCGCTACCGCAGCATCTACATGGACTTATATAGATATGGTTAATAATAAAGTTGAAAAAATTCCAGAGGCATTCCTCCACCTAGTGGTAGATGGTTCTGTGGAGAAACTTCCGACTTGTCAGCGAAGAATCAAGGTGCCTACTGATATGGATCAGACCAATCACATTACTATTCGTAATTACGATCTTGATTGGAACAATCATGTCAACAATAATCACTACCTACGATTTATACTTGGAACTACACCGGAAGGATTAGAGGGTCATATCCCAGCTACCATATCTATACAATACCTTAAGGATGCTTATGTAGGAGAAGAGATTCAGGCTTTCGCCAAATATTCCGCACCGCTTACAAGTCATCATACACTTATCAAGAAAGAAAGTGGCACTGAAATCATACGGTCACAGATTACATGGAAACCTCAATGGTAAGTAATTGTGAGAATAACTATAGCTATAAATACAAGTAAGAACTCTACCTTTGCCCCATGGCAAGAAAAAAGAAGACTGTACAAGATGTAACCATTACGGGTATAGCAGATCGAGGAAAAGCAGTAGGAAGACAACCAGATGGAGCAGTATGTTTCGTAGAAGGAGCGGTCCCAGGAGATATTGTGGATGTTCTCATTCTAAGGAAAAAGAAATCTTATGGCCAGGGCATCGTTACGGCATTCAAGAAATATTCTGAAGACAGAATAAAACCTGCCTGTGATCACTTCGGTTTATGCGGCGGATGCAAGTGGCAGAATCTATCATATGATGCACAACTGCGTCATAAGCAGCAGGTCATAATAGATGCAATGACTAGAATAGGCCACCTTCCTACATCGATTATCAAGCCCATTTTAGGAAGTGAGTTAACCTACCAGTATCGCAATAAATTAGAATACAGTTTTTCTAATAAGCGGTGGCTTACAGAAGAAGAAATTAAATCCGATGATGAAATAATCAACGAAGGAGCCCTCGGATTCCATAGGGCTGGAGCATTTGATAAAGTAGTGAAAATCGAAAGTTGTCAGCTACAAGAAGAATTTACGAATACACTCCGAAATTTTATCCGAGACTATTGCAGAGAAAATAATTTCTCATACTATGACATTAGAAACCACAATGGCTTGATGAGGAATATGATATTCCGAAACAACCTCAATGGAGAGTGGATGGTCAACATTATCTTCGGACGAGATGATGTAGAAAAACGCACCCTTCTTCTCGATGAACTGATCCGTCATTTTCCTAGGATTAAATCGTTGCACTATATGATCAACGAGAAAAAAAATGATTCCATATATGATCTGGAAGCACACCACTACCACGGAGATCATTACTTGATAGAAACTCTGGGAGATCGCAAGTTCCAGATAGGCCCTAAGTCATTCTTCCAGACTAATACTACCCAAGCTAAATTACTCTACGACGTTGCAACAGAGATGGCAGAGTTGAAACCCAGTGACAATGTATATGACCTGTATACTGGACTCGGATCCATTGCGATCTACATAGCTGATAAGTGTGCCCACGTCACTGGAATAGAAGAAGTAGAAGCAGCCATACTAGATGCCCACCAGAACATGAAGCTTAACAACATTCAGAATGCTACATTCTATGCCGGTGATGTTAAAAATATTCTTTCTCCAGAATTTGCCCAGAGACATGGAAAAGCCGATGTAGTAATTACGGATCCTCCTAGAGCTGGGATGCATGGAGAAGTGGTACAGACCTTACTTGACCTCGCTCCTCCTCGCATCGTCTACGTAAGTTGCAATCCTTCTACTCAGGCAAGAGATCTAGCATTGCTTTCAGAGAAGTATGAAACGACATCTATCCAGGGTGTAGATATGTTTCCGCACACCCATCATGTAGAAAGTGTGGCCCTGCTCAAGCTG
The DNA here is from genome assembly GCA_938044055.1 of uncultured Saprospiraceae bacterium. Lineage (GTDB taxonomy): Bacteria > Bacteroidota > Bacteroidia > Chitinophagales > Saprospiraceae > JABDLO01. The sequence continues at coordinate 6,119 of CALIQO010000448.1, read as the reverse complement.
AGATAAGCCATTGGTTATAGATGGGTAGTTTTTCGAAAAAGCAATGTACATTTGCGTAAAGCGACATTACCTTGTATCAGAGTCTTCTTAAACCATACTTATTCTCCCTCTCTCCAGAGAAAGCACATCATAGAGCAATAAGTTTATTCGATTCAGCAATGAAAATTCCCGGCGGAAAATCTATAATAAACTGCCTATATAATTTTCAAGATCCATCACTTGAGAAAGAAGTCTGTGGACTGAAATTTAAAAACCCTGTAGGACTTGCTGCGGGTTTCGACAAAGATGGAAAGTACTATCAACAGATGGCGAAGCTGGGATTTGGCTTTATAGAAATAGGAACAGTAACACCCTTACCTCAGGCTGGAAATCCACAACCTAGACTGTTTAGATTACCAACTGATAGAGCGCTTATCAACCGCATGGGATTTAACAACGATGGGGTAGATGCCATGGTTTCTCGCCTTGTTAAAATGGGCAAGCCTCAAGGGACAATCCTCGGAGGAAATATCGGAAAGAATAAAGTTACTCCTAACGATAAGGCCGTAGATGATTATGTAACATGCTTTAAAAAACTGAGGGATCATATAGACTACTTCGTAGTTAATGTCAGTAGTCCCAATACTCCTGGACTGAGAGAATTACAAGATAAAAAACCCTTGACCCACATTTTAGCTACCCTTAAAGACCTTAATACATCCGGTGGTATAGAGCGACCCATATTCTTAAAGATTGCTCCCGACTTGACACATAGCCAGCTAGATGACATCGTCGCAATAGTTCAAGACACCCAGATTGAAGGATTGATTGCTACCAATACGACGATTGATCGATCTGGTTTAAAAACCAGTGCTAGTCTAGTAGATGAAATCGGTAATGGTGGCTTGAGTGGTACACCGATTCAGAAAAAATCTAGTGACGTAATCTCGTATCTCAGAAAAAACTTAACACCCGATTTTCCCATAATAGGTGTAGGAGGAATTGATTCTCCACAAGAGGCAGAAGAAAAAATTAAGAAAGGAAGTACCTTGATTCAGGTCTATACAGGATTCGTATATGAAGGCCCATCTCTTATCAAGCGGATTAATCAGCACCTCTCTACATAACTATCGTTGAGGTATTTTTTCCATATCGCTTACGAGGGTACTAGATATAGTGGCTGGCAATATCAAGAAAACACTTCCCTTACCGTACAAGGTGTGTTGCAAGAAACGCTGTCAGAAGTATTAAAAACAGAAATTACCATCATAGGGTGTGGTCGTACGGATGCTGGTGTCCACGCAGAAAATTACATCTTCCATTTAGATGTCGATACTTACATTGAACCAAGGACACTTGAAATCCTTAATATGAGATTGCCATCTGACATTATAGTCTATGATGCTGTTCTTGTGTCCCAGAATGCTCATGCTAGATTCGATGCGGTAAGCAGAACTTATCACTATTATTTTCATAGAGGTAAGAATATATACCTAGATCGTTATTCTACCTCGATTGACTCACCGCATATAGATACCGAGGCAATGAATAAGGCAGCTGCATATATTCTGGAGATTGAAGACTTCAGGCATGTATGTAAGACTCCGATGAAGCACAACACCACCTTATGTAAGGTCTCCATTAGCTCTATAAGTAAGATCGACAATGATGAATACCGATGGACCATAACAGGGAATAGGTTTCTGAGGATGATGGTAAGAATCTTATTCTATAACCTTACAGAGATAGGCTGCGGGAGAATAACACCTGATGCTTTTAAAGAGACTTTACAGGGAACGAGACCTAGAAAGAAAGATGGCATCGGATATCCTCAAGGATTACATCTTGCAGATGTAGAATATCCATATTTACAAGATTTGAAAAATCGTTTTTATAAATGAAAAAGGGAATGACACAATGCCATTCCCTCTTAAGGATTAATTTACTTTCCTTCTAGTAGAGATATTCTAAAGCTACTCTATCGTAGAAACCAAATTCTCCATCTTCATTAGATCCGAAACAAGCCAGCATAACACTGTTAGAATCATAACCAGAAGGTGTTCCTGGAATCTGTACTGCACCATCTGGATTAGCAGATTCTCCGGACTGTCCACAGCTCTGTCTTGAAAACCAATCTGTGTGTCTCATCCCTAGACAGTGACCCATCTCATGGGTGATTACATGCTCATTGGTATTGGTATTATAGTTATCCATACCAGAGAAAATCTGTACCCACTTATATGGGTTTCCGCCACTCGGGAAGCCTGCAACTCCTCCAGCTTGACCATTAGGAACTCTGTATACAACCATATCATAAGGCTGATAATTAGTCCCATAGGTAAGGGTGAAGTTTAAGCCAGTATTAATGGCGTTGTAATTGTTTACAGACCACTGAAGTGCTGTACGCATCTTATTAGTAAGTCCGTATCCACCACCACCGGTGTACCCGATAACATTAATCGTTCTAGGAGAATTGACAAGATTGTACGTCCTGTACTGCCTAGCGTCGATCTCGCCTCTAGGGTCGTTTTGCAACTCGTTGAAGTCTGATTGACTCATCGTGATATCACCGTCTAGATATACTCTATCTTCTGTGGTACCATCAGGAAAGTGGAAAGGTTTAACTTCAGCGTTCTCTATCATAATATCAAGAGATTCGAGGAAGTCTTTCATTTCGTCATTGATTTCTGCACTTTCTTCTGTAATAGGATCATCTTCTTGTACAGAATTAATCCCATCGTCAGAGCATGAAGAAAACATGAACAATACACTCATACACATGAGTACGCTGAAAAAAGAAATCTTTTTCATAGCAAAGTAATATTTATATAGTTAACAATAATTAATTCACACATCAATTAGGTACCTATATAGGAATAGCACATATACCTCGTGATATACAAGGAATAGCGATACTACATATATACGTATACGCATCCTAATTCTGATAAATTATACTTGACATGGTGGGGGTGTCAGTATGAGATACTGCATTACATAAGGGGGACTAAAACACAGCACTACTCTTAAAAAAATCACTCAAGATTACTATTGCATTAAATGGTAATACTATACACACAATATATACAACTCATTACTAAAACTCAAATAAGCAAAGAATATTTTATAAAAGCGCTAAAAAATAAAATAAACTTCGATTAATGATATTGCTTAATATACCGTATTATATATTGTTTCAATATGGTTGAACCATATTATATATGCATAATTTACATATTTGCCATAACTAACGTACGTTTGTTAAAGTTTAATTTTAACATTTCAGGCCTCCTTAATTGATACATAATTTGTAGTCAACTATTAAAATGGTATGCGGTTTAATCATTGCTTAATAGATATTAAATCTCTACTAAACATCCTTTTATAATTCAGATAGGAGGTTTAAAAGTCTTTACCAAGTACTTATACATAAAATAATCTAGGATAAATCGCTGTGAAGTATCCTATAATGCTGAAACCTTTCTATTTTTGGTAGATAATAATTAAGTGAAAATAATGAGAATCATTACCACCATACTATTCGTAACCTTTATAGGAATAAATATAAATGGTCAAGATAGATTTCATAGGAATTATCCTACCTCTCGCATGGAAGCGTTGCAACTTCTAGATGGACTTACATCTGGAGACATAAGCTTTATGGTAGGCGTTGCCTCTGACTTAGATGATATAGAAGATTATAAAGGACTGGTATTCGTAGCAACGGATATAAAAGGGAATACCCTCTGGGATAAATATCTTCAATATGATATTACAGCCTCTATTGTTCAAGATGCAAGCCTAGTACTAGCAAGTAACGACAGCCTTTACTACTCTGTTACAATCAGAGAAAATGGAGAGAATAAAGTCATGTATGGTTCCCTCAACAGAAGCACGGGTGATTTCGGAATCACGGAAGTTATAACCTTAGACAGCAGCCTTTCCAATAGTCAAGGGGGTACAACTTTATTAACTGCAACGGATACATCAATAATGCATGTAACTTCTATATTAAGCGATATGAATCGCAATATTGTTTCTACCACAGAAATTGATATAGATACTGCGGTATTTATTAACCAACAGACATATGCCGCTGCAGATACATTTGACAATGAACTTAACACCATTGTCAGAAGTGTACAGTACGATACTTTAGGAAAAACCATATACATGTCTGGGGTAATCATAGATGACACGCCGGAAGCATTTATTATTCAGATAGACAGCCTAGGAAATCCAGTATGGTCTAAGAAGTATGCTTCACCATCTGGTGAAGGTCGTGGATATATTCCTAATGATTTGATCGTCACTCCTGACAGCAGTATCTTTTTAGTTGGGTTAACTACTCCTACAGTTTCAACTACTGAAGGATTCATAAGTAGAATTGATTCATCTGGAAATGTTGTTTGGACTAAGCATGTGAATTTCGGCGACAATACCAATACCAATGTAGACAATGTAACTGTCACCCCTACCGGCCTCATAATTGCAGGACGTTCTCAAGACTTAACAAGAATGGTAGCTACAGATTACCACATCAAGCTCGGTGGTGGTGGAGAACAGATCTGGGCCAATCAGTACAACAGTGTTGCTGGATTCTTTATGGATCGTGGTGAACTAAGCAATACACAACAAGGAGGTACAATGTATTTCTCTACATCCATAGATGATGGAAGTCCGGTTTTAACCCTAATTAAAACAGATCCAGATGGAACAACAGGTTGTCAAGACACGATAGGACAAGATTTAGTCTTTACAGCTGACCTTGTTTCTGACACGCTAGTATGGACTCAAGGAGATTTAGGTTCAACCCTCGAATCTGTTATGGTTGTTGATACACTTAGAACAGAAATAGACGTTCCCACACTTGAACTTGAATCATTTACCTTCTGTCCAGATGACCCGATCATATTTACTTTTGACGCTAAAACAGATGGAGCAATTGGTTACTTGTGGAGTACAGGTGCAACTTCCGACACGCTTACAGTTACAGAACTGGGTGATTACAGTGTCACGGTAACCATGGGTGTCAATGTATGCTATACCATGTGTGATACGGGAAGAATAGAACAATATGAAGAACCTGAGATACAACTAGGCATAGATGATAGTCAATTCTGTGATAGGGGTACTGTATTCGTAGGATTCCAATATGTTAAGGATGCGCCTATAGATATAATACAATGGTCGACCGGAGAAACCGTATCGGCAATTGAAGTAAGTGAAACTGGAGAATATGAAGTTATGGTTACAGATATCTGCGGAGAATCGGTAACACAATCTATAACGGTCGATGAAATACCCATGCGGATAACCGAGATATCAACCAGTCTAGATGAAGACTTCTGTGCCAACAATGGGATTGAATTATCCGTTTCAGCTAATGGTAATATCCAATCAGCCCGATGGAGCAACGGTGCTGTGGGTACTTCTATAGTCGTCACAGAAGCTGGTACATATCAAGTAGACGTTACCGGTATATGTGGAGAAGCATTTACAGAAAGTATAACCGTAAGCCCTGACCTTATAAAAACGATAGACAATCTTATTATTGAAACAGGAGGCGTTACTTGCGTACTTGGGGATGTTACCCTTACAGCTTCCTTCGTAGGGAATGGCCAGAATATACAGTGGAATACCGGATCAACCGGCCTTACTACTACGGTAGATGGTCCTGGTAGTTACACAGTATCTGTTCAGGACGAGTGTGGCGCTACTTCACAAGCATCCGTAGATTTAGAAGAGTGTCCAGAATGCTTAACCTACCCGCAAGTATTTTTCCCTAATGGTATGGAAGAACTGAATCAATCTTTCGGTCCATTACTAAATTGTGGAGATCAAGTGAGTGATTACGAACTTAAGGTTTACAATCAATGGGGGAACTTGGTTTTCGAATCTACTGCTGTAGCAGATGAGTGGGACGGAACACACGGTGGAAACGATGCTCCTTCTGGAGTATATGTATACTTCGCTAAGTACAATGCAGGAGAAGGAGACCAGATGACTAAAGGAGATGTTACCCTCTTGAGATAATTACAATTATCGATCGTGCCTGACAACACCCACACATCATTGATTATAGTCGGTGCAGGTCCTACAGGACTGAATTGTGCGATTGCTTCCAGGAAAGAAAACAT
>CALIQO010000447.1 GCA_938044055.1 uncultured Saprospiraceae bacterium | reverse complement strand
ATCTTCATTCTATAGTTACGCAGTCTTTTATCTCCTGACTCTATATATCTTAAGTAAGATCGCTCTGTAGATTCTCTATCTTTTCTATTCGATGCGTTTTCTGGTGAAACATTCATGGTATGCTGCACAACCATCTTGTTGTCCGATTGATTGTGCAAGCTGAGCACGTCTAAAAATTCAGAAGAAGTCATCGTTTCTTCTATTCTTTCTACCATCTTACCATTAGAATTAAGGATAATCATAGTCGGCAGAACACTTACATCATACTTCTGTTTTAGTTCGAAACCTTCCAGATCATCAATGTTGACCTTGTATGAAACAAAATCTTTCTTCAACGCTCTAGCTACACTGGGATCTGTAAAAACAGTCTGATCCATCCACTTACAGGGTGTACACCAATCAGCGTAGAAATCAACAAAAAGAAGCTTGCCTTCTTGTGATGCCTTAACTTGTGCTTCCTGTATAGATCCATTCTCGAAATAAGAAGGAATCCCTGATGCACTTGCGGTATTAAACAATCCAGATACTACCGTTACTACCACTGAAAGAATGAAATTATTCATATTATTCTCTTTTTAGTAGATCTCAGCCTTTCTCATACGCTCGCTTCCGCAAATGCAGAGCAAACGAAAGAAAAAGCATCAATCTCTTCACACTTAATTAATATTAAAATATATCATAATGTGTATACCATTGACACACTGATATGTATTAAGCAAAAAGAATACCAAACGGAATGAATAACATTTAAAAATACCTACAAATAAATATATTAATTATGTTTTATTATCTGATATACAATTATTTATATCTAATAATTATATTTAATACATAAATTTCTTTTTTGCCGTCTTTTACCGAAACTGTATTTTCGCCTTCTTAATGGAAAACCAACATGGCGATAAAAGCAGCGATTACTTGTGTAGAGAAATATGTTCCAGAATCCATACTGACCAATAAGGATTTAGAAAAGATAGTAGACACCAATGATGAGTGGATAACCTCCCGTACTGGGATAAAGAAAAGACACATTCTTAAAGACAAGGATAAGGCCACATCATTCATGGGTGAGCAGATCCTTAACGGCATTCTCGAGAAGAGCAATACTGACCCCGGAGAAATAGATTTTTTGATATGTGCGACCGTTACTGGGGATATGATTTTCCCAGATACTGCGAATACTATATTAGATAAGTGTGGATGCAAAAATGCATTTGGCTACGACCTTAATGCAGCCTGCAGTGGGTTTCTATATGCGCTCACAACTGGAGCTAAATTCGTAGAATCGGGAAGCCATAAAAAAGTTGTTGTTATAGGTGTAGATAAGATGTCATCGATAATTGATTATACGGATCGGACGACATGTGTGATATTTGGTGATGGCGGTGGAGGTGTATTGCTAGAGAAATCAGAGGAACATGGTATAGAAGATTCAATCTTTCGAGGGGACGGATCCGGTAGACAATACCTACATATGAAAGCTGGTGGTGCCTTAAATCCTGCTTCCATAGAAACCGTTATGGCCAGAGAGCATTTTGTGTTTCAAGATGGTCGACCTGTTTTTAAGGCAGCTGTGACTGGGATGACTACAACTGTTAAGCAGTTGCTCGCAAAAAACAATATGACACTCGAGGATGTTGATTGGTTGGTACCTCATCAAGCGAATATGAGGATCATAAAATCAGTAGCAGATATGATGGATTTTCCACAAGAGAAAGTTATGGTTAATATTCATGAATACGGCAATACCACAGCTGGAACCTTACCATTATGTCTAGCAGATTATGAATCCAAATTAAAAAAAGGAGACAAAATTGTCCTTACAGCATTCGGTGGAGGCTTTACTTGGGGATCAACTTTGTTATCTTGGAACTATTAAGCTGTGGTTTTTATTATCTTTGCGCTTTTTAAAACTTGAAATAAATGGCAAACACTTCAGATATAAAAAATGGGTTGTGTATGAACTACAACCACGACATATACTCAGTCGTAGAATTCTTACACGTTAAACCTGGAAAAGGCCCAGCATTCGTCCGAACTAAATTAAAGTCGGTAACCAATGGAAAAGTAATTGACAATACTTTTCCTGCAGGTCATAAGATCGATGTTGTAAGGGTAGAAAGAAGAAAATTTCAATATTTATACAGCGACGATTCAGGTTTCCATTTCATGAATACTGAAACATACGATCAAGTCGCTCTGCAGCCAGCAATGTTGAATAAACCAGACTTATTGAAAGAAGGCACTATAGTAGAAGTCCTTTACCATTCTGAAAAAGAAATTCCTCTTACTATGGAGATGCCTGCCCATATAGTCTTAGAAGTAACCTATACTGAGCCTGGGCTCAGAGGAGATACAGCGACTAACGTAACCAAGCCAGCAACTGTAGAGACAGGAGCTGAGGTAAGGGTACCCATCTTCATCAATCAAGGTGACTTAGTTAAAATAGATACCAAAACTGGCTCTTACCTAGAAAGAGTAAAGGCATAAAACCCATTAACACATGACCTACAAAGAAATAACCGACCTTATTAAATTGATTAATAAGTCTAGCCTGTCTGAATTTAAACTAAAAAAAGACGACATGGAGATAGTGATCAGAACAGATAGCTTTTCTAAAGCTGGTGTCCAGAATATCTCTAATGCACCGTCTATACTACCGATTGCCACAGCGGCTCCGGTAAGTTCGCCTGCCCCGGCAGTCCCGACTTCTGCTGCTGTTCCTGATCTTGCGGTTGCTGAAACACCGCCTGCTGAAGATAGCAATGCTGGTTTGCTAGAATTGAAATCACCTATCGTAGGAACATTCTATAGATCTGCATCGCCAGATAAACCTCCTTTTAAGAAAATAGGAGACTCTGTAGAAGTAGGAGAAACCGTATGTATAGTAGAGGCTATGAAACTATTTAATGAAATAGAGTCCGAAATTTCTGGTAAAATCGTGAAGGTGCTTATAGAAGATGCATCTCCGGTAGAGTATGACCAGCCTTTATTTCTAATTGATCCTAACGGTTAACGAATAGACCCTAAAAACTATGTTTAATAAAATATTGATAGCCAATCGAGGTGAAATAGCCTTGAGGATTATAAGGACTTGCAAGGAAATGTCCATCAATACAGTGGCCGTATATTCTACCGCTGACAAGGAAAGTCTACATGTAAGATTCGCAGATGAGGCAGTATGCATAGGTCCTCCATCCAGTGCAGAATCATACCTAAGTATACCTAAGATAATGGCTGCTGTTGAAATAACGAATGCAGATGCTGTCCATCCAGGATACGGTTTTCTGGCTGAAAATGCTGATTTCGCAGAAATCTGCACAGAATATGGTATTAAATTCATAGGCCCTTCACCTCAGATGATAAGGATGATGGGAGACAAGATAACAGCTAAAGACACCATGATTAAAGCGGGTGTCCCTGTTGTACCAGGGTCTGATGGACTTATTAAATCTGTTAAATCAGGTCAGGACATCGCTAAAAACATAGGCTATCCAGTCATTCTTAAAGCAACCGCTGGAGGCGGCGGGAAAGGCATGCGAATCGTATGGAAAGAAGAAGAATTCGAGGAACAGTGGGAAAAAGCAAGGATAGAAGCTAAGGCTTCATTTGCTAATGACGGAATATATGTAGAAAAATTCATAGAAGAACCGAGACATATAGAGTTTCAGATTATAGGTGACCAGAAAGGTAAAGTTATCCACTTATCAGAAAGGGATTGCTCTATACAGAGAAGGCATCAGAAGCTCGTAGAGGAATGTCCATCTCCATTCATGGACAAGAGTCTGAGAACAAAAATGGGCAAGGCAGCCATCAAGGCTGGAAAAGCCATAAACTATGAAGGTGTCGGTACAGTAGAATTCTTAGTAGATAAATACAAGAAATTTTACTTCATGGAAATGAATACGAGGATACAGGTGGAGCACCCTGTAACAGAGGAAGTTATAGACCATGATTTGATCAAAGAACAGATAAAAGTAGCTGCTGGCGAACCATTAATCGGAGGCAATTATATACCTAATGTACATGCTATCGAATGCAGAATCAATGCTGAGGATCCATTTAATGATTTCAGACCTAGTCCAGGTCGTATATCTTCATTCCATAGTCCTAAGGGCCATGGTGTAAGGGTAGATACCCACGTATATGCAGGATACACAATACCTCCTTATTACGATTCGTTGATAGCTAAGTTGATATGTAGAGCACAGACACGTGAGGAATGTATAACTAAAATGGAAAGAGCCCTAGATGAGTTTATCGTTGAAGGTGTTAAAACGACAGTACCGTTTCACAAGAGACTGATGAGAGATAAATCATTTAGAGAAGGGGACTTCCATACAGGTTTTCTAAACGATTTCGATCTTTCGGAAGAATAACATACGATTTTAGTTTTATTAATAATCTAGTCATCCTAGACGACATATTAACTAATATTTTCGCTGAACTATATAGATTACACTATTTATCTTTGGGAGCTTAAGTGAAGACTTGGCTTTGATAAAACCAATTTTCTAATTATTGCCCCTATCTTATAATTGATCTGAAGAAATTTCTACTAAAAAATCCAATAATGATTTACCCTTTTAAGAATGTCTTTCGAGTGATGCTACTCATCATGTGCCTTTCTGTAAGCGTACAACTATCTAGTCAGGATGAGCAGCAGACGCTGGTCACAGAGTCATTCGTAGACACGGACATTAAAACCATATTCGCTACGCTCTCCACCAATTATGGTGTTAAATTCTATTACAAGGATTTAGAAATTCCGAGAAGGAAGTATTCATTGACTTTTTCTGAAGAGCCTTTAGAAGCTGTCGTTCAGAAACTAGTAACTGGAACACAAGTAGGATATGTTAAATATAGAGACTATGCTTATGCCATAATGCCTAAAAAAGTTGTCGATGAAATTTATACAGCTGAGTATTATCAGAGAGTAGAAGAAGCTGGTCTAGCACCTCAAGTATCGACCATAGCCTTAGAAGTAATAGGCAATATCGATAACCTTGATGCTATGGGAAATGCTACGATTACCGGAACCATAATAGATGATAATACGCAAGAACCTATAATCGGAGCTAATATTCTCTGGACCGATGAAGGGCAAGGAACGACAACAGACGTCAATGGGAAGTATACTTTAATCATACCAGCCGGAGTAAGAGAATTAAAAGTAGGATACCTAGGGTACCAAGACATTCTTAAAGAATATAATATCCAAGGTTCTGGAGAACTTAACGTAAATATGCTGAAGGCGGCTGTAAATCTGGATGAAGTAACCATCAGCGCACAAGCCGCTGATGCTCAGGTTGAAAATGTACAAGTAGGGGTTACCTCTCTAGATATTAAAAACCTAGAAAAACTTCCTGCATTTATGGGAGAAACAGACGTTGTAAAAAGCCTATTGCTATCCGCAGGAGTAAGCTCAGTGGGAGAAGGATCAGGTGGATTCAACGTAAGGGGAGGTGATGTAGATCAGAACTTAATCTTACAAGATGAAGGCTTCTTATTCAATTCTTCTCATGCACTAGGATTTTTCTCTACATTCAATGCAGACTTAATCCGGTCAGTAGATCTCTATAAAGGAAATATTCCAGCACAATTCGGTGGAAGGCTTGCATCTGTCATGGATGTGAAAATGAGAGATGGAAATTTCAACGCACTGAAGATGAAAGCTAGCGTCGGGCCTGTGAGCAGTAAAATCATGCTAGAGACTCCATTAATAAAAGGAAAAACTTCGTTTATAGGAGGATTTAGATCTTCATATACGGATTGGGTTCTTAATAGAATCAATGTGGATGAAGTAAAAAACAGTTCTGCATTTTTCACCGACTTCAATGGACGAATCACCCATAAGTTCAACAACAGAAACGCCATCTCCATTTCAGGATATGGTTCTGCTGATGAATTCACGTACAACAACGAGTTTGGTTTCGAGTACTCAACTAGAATGGCACAGTTAGAGTTTAGAAATGGTCTAAGTGAGAGAATTACTTCGAGATTATCTGTAACTGGAAGTAGATACGAGAGTGTACAGAAAGATCTCGAGGGTATAGATGCTGCCGATCTTGAGAACAATATTCAATATATAAAAGTTAAGGAACAACTGACTTACTTCCAGAGTGAGGACTTGAAGATAGATGCAGGTGTCTCTGGAATTCAATACGAGATAGAACCTGGAAATCGATTTCCTCGAGATGGTTCTCAAGAGGTAACTCAAGTAGAGCTTGAGACAGAACAATCTCGTGAGCTAGCAGGTTTTCTTAATGCTGAAATGGGCTTGCTCGATAGACTGCTTATATCTGCCGGATTAAGATATTCTTACTACCAGTATCTCGGACCTAAAACCATCTATGAATACGCTAATCCTGAAAGACCTTTGACATCGGAAATAACAGGTTCCGGCTTACAAGAAGGAACCATAGCAAGTTATAATAGTCTAGAGCCTCGTGTATCGATGAGACTTAAGATTACAGAATCTTTTTCTGCTAAAGGGGGTTACAGCCGTACCTCTCAATTTATAAATCAGATATTTAATACAGATTCTCCTACACCGACATCACAATGGCAACTTTCATCACCATACATTGAACCTAACCGATCTCACAATGTGTCATTTGGGTTTTTTAAGAACTTCTCTGACAACAATATTGAAACCAGTATAGAAGCTTACGGAAGAAAGATTGATCAATTGTATGATTACAGAGACTTCGCTGACCTTATTGTTAATGACCATATCGAGACAGAACTATTGTTCGGTGAAGGAAGAACATATGGTGTCGAACTTTCTATGGCTAAGAAGAAGGGGAAGCTAAACGGTAGCATAAGTTACACCCTTTCCAGATCTGAAAAACTAATAGATGGAATCAATGGTGGAGCATACTTTCCTTCTAATTTTGATAAAACGCACGATGGCTCCTTCTTACTTAACTATCAACCTAATCAGAGAAATACACTTACATTTAACTTTACATATTCTACCGGAAGACCCACGACCGCTCCTATAGGAACATATGTTACTCCAGATGGACTTGCGGTTGCAGTATATTCTGAAAGAAATCAACTCAGAATCCCAGATTACCACCGATTAGATATCGCTTATAC
>CALIQO010000446.1 GCA_938044055.1 uncultured Saprospiraceae bacterium | reverse complement strand
GGTAACTTGATTTCCTTCTTCATGTTCATAAGTCAACACAGAACCGGCAATCAATGGTTGCCCGAACTTGTTTCCGAAATCACTCGCGCCATTAGATGCTTTAATAAGAATATCTAGAGGAGTCTGATACAACCATGGCCTTTCCTTAATCTGTGATTCCCACGATCTACCTTCTTTATTTCTAGAATACGCGGTCATATATACGGCTGTTCCCGCTAGAGGAATAGACCCTTTTCCTCCTGCAAGCCTATCTCTGATTTCTCCACCAGAGCCAGTGGCTGCTCCATTAAATGGTTCTACAGTTGTAGGAAAATTATGTGTTTCCGCTTTTACTGAAATCACGGAATTAAAAGGCGATGATTGATAGCTAGAAGGAAGATCTCCTTTTTCTGGGGCAAACTGTTCTACTACTGGCCCCGTAATGAATGCTACATTGTCTTTATACGCAGAAACAATATTTTCTGGATGCGCCTTAGAGGTTTTTTTAATTAATGAAAAAAGAGATTCCGGTTTTTCTTCTCCGTCTATGACGTATGTGCCATTGAATATTTTATGCCTACAGTGTTCACTGTTAACTTGTGAAAAACCAAATACTTCTGAGTCCGTTAACTTCCTTCCTAGTCGCACAGCTAGTTGATTCAGATACTCAACCTCATCATCATTAAGAGCGAGTCCTTCCTGTCGGTTATAGGCGTCAACGTCTTCAATATGATTGATGGGTTCTGGTTGTATATCTATAGAAAAAAGGCCTTGATCTAAGCAGGAGTATTTCTGTAGAAGCATAGGATCATAATCCTTAGAGGCCTCAGGAATTTCGTCATAGGCTTCTATTCTTAGCAAACCTTCGATCCCCATGTTCTGGGTGATTTCAACGGCATTGGTGCTCCACGGAGTTATCATGGTTGCTCGAGGTCCTACGTATGTTCCGGATATCGATGATTCGGCAAGCATCGTGGCATCGCCGAGTAACCATTCTAGACGTGAAATCACTTCTTGACTTAATACTGAAGAGGTATGTACTGCGTAGATTCTGTCAGAGGAATTTCTGAAGAAAGTGATCATGATTGTTTATTTATCTGTCACAAAAGACAAAGGTAATTTTTTAATCATATAACAACTTCTTTCTATACATTTCCTTTGAAAGAATCTTTTAAACAATTGTTGGGGTTTCTAGCTATGTACGTATCCCTATCTTAGTATAAAAGAGTCCTTTCGCAAAAGACAAGCTCAATTTTCGGAAATTGATTAAAACAGCCTTGCTATGTATTAACCCAGAGGATGGAAATTATCGCTTATACACGCGCACCCAGTCCACTTCCATAATCGCATTGTCCGCATAATTAGCTGAATTACTATCGCTAAAAAACAGACCACCTACAGCATTGTTAAGCACTACCTTTTCTTTTTTTCCGAAAAGACTAGAGATATTGTTATCGCGATTAGCTGTATAGGTGTGCAACAAGTTTCCATCAAACAAGATATCGATTGACCCTGCTTTCCATATCATCTCATATACATGAAATCCTGCTGTAAGGTCTACCCCTGTCTCGTAGTGTTGTTCAGTATTTCGATTGATGTTTCGATTAGGTCTGCGTCCATAAAAAATATTTGATTGAAATTCAGTAACATTCTGTCCTCTCGCTTCGAGAATATCAATTTCTCCTTGTGTAGGCCATGGATCACCATATGTCCAGAAAGCAGGCCACATTCCGTTGCCAGCAGGCAACTTAATGCTTGCTTCGAAACGATATTCTACTTCACCCTCGACACCTGATGGTCCGAAGAGGGCTTTAGTTTCTATTCTTCCGGAAACATACTCAAAACTTTTAGGCGTTGCATCGTATATACTCGTTGCTCCTGTAACCGCTTCACGCTGAGATTCAATAGTCAGAATTCCTTCTGATAAAGTAAGTTGTTCTCCGCGATATAGCTGAATTTCTTCATTGAAAGCTCCACCTTCCCACACATCCCAAGCAGAAAGGCCACCATCGAATTCATCCTCAAAAATTAAATTCCATGTATCTCCAGGCAACGGATTGTCTCCTCCTCCATCGTTACCGGGCTTACCTTTTCCATCTGGTGGAGGTCCCTGCAACAGAACTTCACCTTGATCGTTTTCTACCTCAGTTATACTGCACTGAAACAACAGTAGAGAAAAAGCAAGAAAGGAGAAAAAGAGATGTGAACGCTTCATGTTGACTTTGAATTTTATTACTTTAATGTATAGAGTCAGTAAATATATAAAACTTCAGCCGTTACAATCTAACGTGTATATTAATATCAAGAACCCCATTTCAATTGCAAGCCATGTCCTGAAATCCTTTTTATTTAAAAAAGAGCAACCTTATAACTACTTGTGTCGTACTTAATTTATATAATCACACATTATGAAAAACATCTTATGGGCAATATGCCTATTATTTAGTAGTGAGGGTTTCGGACAAGAACAACAACATTTATTTTCTGGAGGAAAAGTAACTTCTGGGTTCGGTTCTTTTTTATTAGAAACAGCACAGACACAGGACCGAAGCAGCCTTATTAAGGGATTCGACATGGGCTTGTCGGTTAATAAAACTCAGATGGGCGTCTACTATATATGGTCATCTGATGGAGGCGAAAGAGAAGGGAGTTTCTCGTATAGGCACATAGGCGCTTTATTTGGATACAATCTAGGCAACCATAAGATTGTACACCCGTATTTTACGACAAGGTTTGGAATTGGTAATCAGAAATCTTTTGTCGGTGGTGAGAAAATAGGACAGACCATCATAGCGATTAAGCCCTCCCTCGGCCTAGAAGTAAATATCTACGAGGAAATGAAGCTCAGCATTGTTGCATCTTATAATTACTTCAATCGATTTGAACTAGATCAAGAAATTGAAACCCTAAACCTTAACGGTATTTCTTATGGGGTAATTTTTACCTGGGGTTGGTGGAGAGAATAATGGTCAAGCCAAATGTCTTGCTGCGAACTAAATATTCTAGTTAATTCAGCGTAATTTTGTTTCTAATCGTGTTATAGATAGAAATAGAAAGTATGAATAAGATATTAAATATTATTCTAGGGTTACTTATTGTTGGATTAATAGGATACCATTTTTATAAGCAGCCTAAGTATGAGAATGGTGAAAAAGCACCACAATTTCAAGCTGAGTTGCAAGATGGTAGTTCATTTGCTTTAAGCGACCTAGAAGGAAAATATGTCCTTATTGATTTCTGGGGATCCTGGTGTCCACCATGTAGAAAAGAAAACCCGGGCCTTAAAAAACTCTACAATAAGTTTAGTCAGGCAGATTTCGATGGAGCGGAAGGATTGGAAATTGTAAGCATCGGTGTAGAAACCAGTGAAAAAAGGTGGAAGCAAGCCATTGCTAAAGATGGACTCAACTGGAAATATCACATAGCTCAGATGGACCGATTTAAAAGCCCCATCGTATCGCAATATGGGGTAAAAGAAATTCCTACTAAGTATCTTCTTAACCCCCGAGGAGAGATAATCGGTGTCAATCAGACAGCCGATGAAATTGATTTATTATTAAGTAGAAGGCTTAAAAAGTCATAATCTTGTGACTTTCTGACTATTTCGTGCTTATCATTGTGACATATTGGCCTGCTATATGAAATGGCAAGGCTATTGATGTTTTCTATACCCATATAATATGTATGACTTTCTGACAAACCAAGTGCGTAAAATGGCTAAAAAAAATAAGCAAAAAGAAGAGACCCAAGAAATGGAGGAAACTATAGTAAATGAGGAAATTCAAGAAAATGAATCTCCTACTATAGAGTCACTAGAAATAGAATTAGCAGAAGCAAAGGATAAGTACCTGAGGCTTTTTGCAGAGTTTGACAATTTTAAGAAGAGAAATATAAAGGAACGGTTAGAATTGATGCGCAATGCTGCTCAAGATACGATGCAGACTTTATTGCCGGTTCTAGATGATTTCGATCGAGCTAAAAAAAGCGCAGACGACGACTCAACAGAAGAGGCCTTCAGTGAAGGCGTAACCCTTGTATACAATAAGCTACATTCTGTATTAACAGCGAAGGGGCTTAAGGCAATGGAAACAGAAGAAGCGCTTTTCGACCCAGAACTACACGAAGCCATAACTGAAATTCCTGCTCCTACCGATGAGATGAAAGGAAAAATTATAGACACAATTGAACAGGGGTATTACCTCAACGATAAGATCATCAGATACGCCAAGGTCGTTGTCGGAAAGTAACTATAAACGAGAATAATTATGGCTAAAACAGATTACTACGAAACGCTCGGTGTATCTAAATCTGCATCTTCGGATGAGATTAAGAAGGCTTATCGCAAGACAGCGATGAAGTTTCACCCAGATCGTAATCCAGATAATAAGGAAGCAGAAGAGAAGTTTAAGGAGGCGGCAGAAGCTTATGAGATTCTAAGTGATGCGGATAAAAAGGCGAGGTACGACAGGTATGGACATGCCGGTGTTGATCCTAATGCGGGCTTCGGCGGCGGAAGAGGCGGAATGACAATGGATGATATCTTCTCACAGTTCGGAGACATTTTCGGTGATGGGGGCAGTCCATTCGAGAGTTTCTTCGGCGGTGGTGGAAGGAGTTCTGGACAACGAAGAGGACAGAAAGGGTCTAACCTTAGAATTAAAGTCTCTCTTACACTAGAAGAAATAGAAAACGGAGTTACCAAGAAGATTAAAGTAAAAAAACAGGTTGGATGTGAGACTTGTGATGGATCAGGAGCTAAGGATAAATCTTCTGTTAGAACCTGTGATACATGTGGAGGTTCTGGCTACGTGAGACAAGTAAGATCTACCTTCCTAGGTCAGATGCAGACAACGGCACCTTGTCCGACATGTAGTGGTTCTGGCCAGAAAATTACAGCAAGTTGCTCTACTTGTAAAGGAGAGGGCAGGTCTATGGGCAATGAAACCATTGAAATAGATATTCCAGCTGGTGTTGAACACGGCATGCAATTGTCAATGCGGGGAAAAGGAAATGCAGGAAAAATGGGAGGCCCTAAAGGAGACTTACTCATCAACATAGAAGAAAAACAACACGAGCATTTCAGTAGAGATGGCCAGAATATAGTCTATGACTTGTTCTTAAACTTTGCCGATGCGGCATTAGGAACCTCTGTAGAGGTCCCTACCCTATCAGGAAAAGTTAAGATAAAAGTTCCGGCTGGCACACAAGCCGGAAAAATATTCCGTTTAAGAGACAAGGGATTACCATCGGTGCAATCCTACGGAAAGGGAGACCAGTTGATTAATGTTAACATCTGGACGCCTAAAAAAGTAAATGACGAGGAAAAGGCATTGCTTGAAAAAATGAAAACCTTACCTAACTTTAAACCAGACCCTGGAAAATCTGAGAAAGGATTTTTCGAACGCATGAAAGACTACTTTAATTGATGACTAGATTTATAAGTTGCTATATTCTGTTTCTATTGCTTTCATCTTGTGGAAAGGATAGAATGTTTTTCCAGAAGAATGAAGTTTCACCAGAAGGCTGGCCTTATAATCAAGAAATTGATTTTCAGGTAGAAGTGGACGATACTACGGGATCGTACGATTTAGAGTTGCACATAGAACACGACCGCTCATTTTCTTATCAGAATATATACTTGGATATCATTACAGTGTTTCCAGATGGTCGGAAAACCGAGCAAGAGTTGTCAGTGGAACTTGCTGATGATTTCGGACAGTGGACAGGAAACTGCAAGGGAACGGACTGTGAAGTCGTCGTAGACCTTATAAAAAAGATTTCATTCCAGCTTCCTGGAAATTATGGGTTTTTAATATCTCAACACTCGAGAGAAGAAAGCCTGAAAGGAATTAAATCTATAAGCTTAGGAGTAGCGAAGTCTAAGTAGCGAAGGGGTTATTCTCTGATTATTAAGAAAAGTTATTTTTTCAGAGTTCTTAATGTCATCTATTATAGAAAAAAACTTTTTCTTTGCACTCAGCAAAAATCAGCAGATTATTATGGCGGGAAATAATTCTAATTGGGGAAAGAAAGGATCTTGCTTAGGCTTGATAGCACTAGGCTTTTTTCTATTCATTATACTTCTTATATGGGTATACAATATGAACGGCAATTTTC
>CALIQO010000445.1 GCA_938044055.1 uncultured Saprospiraceae bacterium | reverse complement strand
ACTGTTTCTAGTGAAGATTTTATAGTGGATGCAGGAAGGTATATTCCTTTAAAAGAAATAGACAGCTTAGACATTGAAGTAGACGATAGAGCATTGACCTTGAGTTGGCCATTGAGAAAATACGATTCTACATATGTTGCCTATACCATTGAAAAATCGATAGATGGAGGGACCGCTTTTGAAAGAGCCCATGATCTTCCTTATATCGGTATGACTACTCAAGAATATGTAGAAACGGCTGAACGTACACATTACTTAGATACACTTCTTGAGAATCATAAGAAATATATATACAGAGTTACAGGGATTTCTCCATACGGAGAAATAAGTGAAGCAAGTGATACGATATCCGGAATTCCTCTTCCTCCGCCAGTGCCTACTGTACCTTTTATATCGGATGTCTACGAGAATGATAGGCAACAGTTCGAAGTAACATGGTATTTCGAAGAAGATTATATTGATCAGATTTCTGGGTATTACGTAATGCGGTCGGTTAGTGATAGAGACCATTATGAGGTATTGTCCCCACTTTTGCCTACAAGCACAACTACCTTTATTGATGAATCGCCGAGTAGGGTTAATTACTATAAGATAGTAGCCCAGGACATCAATGGCTATATAGTTGCTTCTGTAGCGGGCTTAGGACAACTCAAGGATAATACGCCTCCTGCAGTACCAGATGGCTTAGTAGGATCTATTGATTCTAGTGGGATTGTTACCCTTAACTGGAACATGAATGAAGAATATGATTTTTCAGGGTATTACGTTTTTGTCAATAATGGACCTAATGGAGAATATGCTATTCTTACAAGAGATGGCGATATTCCTGAACCTTCTTATACGGATACTATAGAACTGAAAAATCTTACTGAAAAGATTTACTATAAGGTTATGGCACTTGATTTCAGAGGAAACCAATCTGGATTTTCAGAATATGTAGAATTAGAAAAGCCAGATATTGTTCCTCCTGTACCACCGCTCTTTAAGAAGTGCAATGCAGAAAAAGATGGGGTCCTAGCTGTATGGACCAACAGTTCCAGCCATGATATAGAAATCAATACTTTACAGAAATACGACAAAGGGGTATGGATAGATCTTGTCACTTATAATGAAAGAGGAACGACTGTGAGTTATAAAGATACGATGGTAACCAATGAAGATGTGATCTCTTATCGAGTTGTTGCTACAGACGATGATGGCTTACAATCCATATCCGATGAAAGGAAAGTCAAGCCTATACCTGTCAAGAAGAAAACCAACTATGCTCCTTTATTTATCTCTATTGATCAAGAAAATAACCAAGTACAACTCGACTGGACTTGTATCAATCCTTATGAGATTAGGTACCTTTCTTTATATAGATCGGAGGGACGGAATAGCAAGCGTTTTGTAACCTTACACAAGATCGATGATTTATCCTCAACAGATTATTCTTATACCGATTCAGAAGTTCTTAAGAACATTAATTATACGTATCAACTTGTGGTACGCTTCAAGGATGGAAGTTTTTATAAATCACCTCAGACAGACACCATACTTCTTAAGTAAGGGTTTCCCATGAAAAAATGATTCAGGTTTTACTCTTAGGTTTTCATCCTTGCTAATCATTATTCTTGTAGAAAATAAAATCTATGAGGCGTTTTCTGTTTGTACATTTTCTTTTCTTAAGCTTTTCGTTTTCACTGACTAGTCAATCACTATGCGATCAAGATGGATTCCGCGTATTGCATTTTACTAAAACTACGGGATTCGATCACAATACCCGAGCCCAGAGCAGTGCTATGTTTTCTGACATAGGTTCCAGTCGTGGTTTTACCATTACAGATACGCAGGATACAGATCTGTTCGACGAATTGGATTCATTGTTGAAATTTCCAGTAATTATATTTAGCAACACCTCAAGTAATAATAATAACCCGGCTCTTTCTTCTTCTCAACAAGCAAATTTTAAGGCTTACATCGATGCGGGTGGGAGTTTTATAGGTATCCATGCTGCAAGCGATGCTTATAGAAATAACAATTGGAAATTTTATACCGATACAATACTCGGTGCTGTAGTTCAGAATGGCCCTAACCATACACCAGCTAATCATGTCAATATAATGGATCATATGACCAGCCATGAAACACTGAGTAGCATTCCAGACCCATGGAATAAAGAAGAAGAATATTACTACTGGGATATTAATCAAGGTATGATAGATTCTATCAATTTTACGGGTCTTCTTCGTGTAAGAAGAACCGGACCAGATTCCTATGATAGATCTAGAAGGATGGCATGGTATAGAGAGTTGCCTTCCGGTGCAAGAACCTTTTATACTGCACTGGGACATAAAAGGATTAACTATACTACTACAGGGAACAGTTTTAGGAAGTTGCTGGAGAATGCTGTATGCTGGACTGCTAATGGTCAGCCAGGTTCATTCAATGGGGGTAATGTAAAGGTTGCAGGAGGACACTTATCCATTGTAGATAATGGAGCAGGAATTATATTAAAATCACCACTCGGAAAATGTTTTCTTCTGACAGTAGATGAGAATGGTCAATTGACTTCGACACCTACTTCATGTGTAGAATAAAAATACTAAAATCTATAGCTGTAAGCGAGTTTAGATCTCAACTGATTGAAATCTCTATTGATAGGTAAGTCAGGATTTATGCGTTGTGCTACGAAGGAAGTGTAGAACTTAAGCGTGTGTGATTTTTCATACCTATACTGAATTCCTAAGGTTGGCCTCAGCATGTTGTTGTAATGAGACCCGTTAAGTCTCACATTAACCAGCGACATGGATGCGCTTAGTCTTACTTTTTTATCATAGAGTGGTTTCATTATTCCTACAGTAGGGGCTATCGACATAAAGTCAGTATTAGCTGTTGAATTACTATTCGTCAAGATGGAACCTGTAACCGTCCATTCTCCTTCTGAAATGAAGTGACTATAGGAGATATTTCCTATGTAGTTTCTCATCGTAAGAGAATCCAGTACTACATCATTTTCAATCGAGCTTGATTTCTGAAAACCAAATGATCCTGCCAGAACATTCTTTTTATCGGCACCACGCATATTCTGAAAACCCAGTGTTATATTCTGATTAACTAGACTTAAAAAGACTGTGTCAATTTCTATAATAGGAATGGTACTAGCTCTTAGCTTATTAGTAGTTCTGAAGTTAGAATATTGGGCATTGAAGTTTAGATTTTCACTGAATTGATACGTAGCCATAAGAGATCCTATAAATCTATTTTCAGCATTGGATTCTGTGTCACGGATGTTGTTCCTCTGGATTCCTGCTCTGCCTGTAAATTTTAGTTTTTCTGAAAGTACGATGGCATTCCCACCAACAGTGAAATTTTCGAAATCATTGTTGAAGAAAAGTGCACCTAGCGTTCTATATCCAGGATCTACTCTCTCATGCATAAGAGACAAGGAACCTTTTTTTAATCGAAAACTAACTTCCGTTTTGAGCGCCTTGCTATATGTAGAAGAAAGCCTAGGCGTAAAAATTCCACCCATTCTATCCAAGATAGATAGCTCAGCATCGCTAATCTCAGAAACAGTTTTGTCTCTAGAGAATGCGCTTAAGGCATAATCGATATTTAGG
>CALIQO010000444.1 GCA_938044055.1 uncultured Saprospiraceae bacterium | reverse complement strand
CTTACCTTCTCATAATCTGAAGAATTATTGTACAAAGAAATTTCAAACTTACCATACTCTTCTCCATCAATATGATATATCTTAATTCGATAGTGATACTCTATATTAAGTAGAACTCCACTATTTCGAGTAAACCGATACCTAGCACTTGAATTAGCCACATAGTATGCAGCAGCCGCAAAAGAATCTCGAGGATGTACAGATTGTTTTATTAATTCTTCCGAAACATCACCAAAATTCTGAGCGGTTCCATTAAGAAGAACGGTTACATAAAACAATACTACTAACAATAATCTCTTCACGATAAATGCCAATATTTTTTGCACAATTTATTTCCTCCTCTACATCTCCTTACTCAACACAATCTTCTCGTCTTGTTTCTGCAGTACCATGTCATACAATTGCTTCAGACCTGGATAATCGTTGTAACCAAATGTATCTGAATTAATCTTTAAGGTATAATACACCAGTAACTTGTCACTGACACTTTTAACTTCATAGATGAACTGGCCCATATTTTCTGGTAAGGCAGCGCTCAATTTTTCTGGAGCACTTTCTAGTACATACCCTTGTGGGATATCTACTGATACTACCCTCTTAAGATCAACCTTGTAGTTGTAGAAAACGGGATAGTCTCTAGATTCCTCTGTAAACGGATTTTCACTTATACCATAATCAAAGTCTGCATCTAAGAATATCTGATCTCCTATCTTCTTAATACATCCAAACTTCCGTGCCGTAAACTTAGCATTGATAAACTTACTCCGATCGTCAAAATTAGCAACTTCCGTAATCTTGAATTCATCATCAAATTCAATTTCTTCATCCTCGTCTTCTTCATCTCCTTCTTCATAATCTGCATCTTCCCCTTCGAGATCTTCACTTTCCACTTCGATAATCTCTTGATTGTCTCCCTCGTCTTCGTCAGTATCTGCATCTATTCTAAACTTAGTCGCACCATAATTGCTGTAACGAGAACTTCCTTCTCCATCTAAGCAGACATCTTCCAGATTTATGGTATAGTTTACACCTGTCTGAACTTTTAATGAATTCGGATTATACATCGGAAGAATGGTTCCAGTCTCTCCCTCTACCATGAGGCCGCTGGCATTGATCGCACGGATAGGCAATTGTCCTAGTGGTACATACTTAGAAGTCGCGTCTAGAAAAACATACTTATTATCAACTTGTACCACTGCTATCAGGTAGTTGAATTCTGTAGCGGAAGGATAAGAAGTATTTAATAATCCAGAACGTCGGGTCTTAATAAGAAACGGATTAGCCGCAATTCCGGCTTCTCGCAATGCATTGACAAGTAGCATATTAATATCAGCAACATTTCCTGTCCCCGCCTCAAGAGATTTCTTAAGTCCTTGATCGGGATACGTTCCATAGTCTTTATTCCATGCCATATTATCACGCACGTACTGATAGATGAAATCAATTTTCTCAATCTTCGACGGAAGATCCTGTGCTTGCGCTATTATAGGTTTTAGTGCTTTTACGCCTTTCTTCAATTCCTTTCCCCAGTTTTTATTCTTAGACAGATTCTTAGAAATGGTATTCCAGTCTTTAGAATAATAATCAACATTGCCGCCTACGCTTATGGAATACAATTCATACTTGATGCCTGCTCTATAATCATCAGCATTCAATACATACTCATCCTCCTTCATAGCAGGTAATCGATACCCTGTAAGTATTGTCTTGAGTTCACCATGCCTTGATCCATGGACTTCTTCTTGCTTTCTATCGATAGGATAAGCGCCAGATGGCACCGGTGTCAATGTAAAATACTCAGGTACAACCAACTCAAATGTGGAGTGAACAACTGGTATGTATTTCTGAAAATACCACTTAGGAATAGAGTAGAAAAATGGGGTCTGCACTTTATACTTAACTTCTATGACAGAACCCGGCTTAACATTAGGAACTGCAAATGTTTTTTTCGTATAATTTTCTGAAGTCTCTTCTTCAAAAATCTGATTCTTTTCAAGCTTAGTCTTGACCACTTTTCCATCTTCATAATTGAAGGAATAAGCTTCTAAGTTTCTTACCTTCTCTTTATCACGAGAAGTCCTGTAGAGGGGTATATCGAAGTTTCCATATTGCTCTCCTTCTACTTGATATACTTTAATTCGATAATGGTATTCCATGTTTAAGAAAATCTCATTATAAGAAGTAAACTGATAATAAACCTTCGTTTTAGCAACATAGTAAACTGCCTCCGCCGTAGAGTCAGCTGGAAAAAAGGTCTCCTTAACCAGCTCATCTGGAACTTTACCGAATTTCTGCGCACTCACAATGGATGCAACCATTACACAAGCTACGATCGTAAGTATTTTTTTCATTTTGCTTTGTTTTTTCTAAGTATTTGTAAATTATAGATGTTGGTTATATTGATTTCTTAGGGTTTAGCATTTTCTTTTCAACTTTTCTGATTTTATCGAAAAACCGCTTAATCTCTCGATAATTTTCTTTATCATAAGTACCACCGTTGAGGTAGAAAGATCTCTTTATCAAGAAAGCATTTTTATCTTCTGCAATCACCTGGCAATCATACTTTCCATATGGAGAATCCATGCTTTCAACTTCTGGGATATCTGTCAGGGTGTAACCTT
>CALIQO010000443.1 GCA_938044055.1 uncultured Saprospiraceae bacterium | reverse complement strand
ATCATCTGGCCACTCTTCTTCCCTACTTATGAAGAATTTTTCTTCTTTCTGGTCCTGTCGACACCATTGATATCTTAACTCCTATGGCTTCTTGCAAGATATCAACATAGCCACTGGCTTTAGACGGCAGCTGATCATAAGTAACTACATCATCTAGGCTTGAATTCCACCCTTCGTAGGAAGAATAAGTAGGGCTGATTCCAGCATGATTTATATCAAAAGGTAGACGGTCTGTAGATTGACCATTTATATCATAATTCTCGCAATATCGGATTTCTTCGAATTCATCCAGAACATCAAGCTTGGTAATAACAATATCTGTAACACCATTGATCATGCAAGTATATTTTAATTGAGGAATATCTATCCATCCACATCTTCTAGGCCTGCCAGTAGTAGCTCCGAATTCCATTCCTATTCTACGCATTTTCTCTCCTACGTCGTCGTGTAATTCTGTAGGGAATGGTCCGCTACCTACACGGGTACAATAAGCCTTAGCAATTCCATATACCTTACCTACTTTAGAAGGCGCTATACCTAGTCCATTGCACACTCCAGCTGTTACTGTATTAGAAGAAGTTACGTATGGGTATGTCCCGAAATCTATATCAAGCATTGAGCCTTGAGCCCCTTCAGCTAAAACGCGTTTTCCATCATTGATAGCATCATTTATAAAATATTCTCCATCGACGAAATTGAGAGACTTCAATACTTCTAGTGATTCAAGCCACTTCTTCTCTTCTCCTTCAAGGTCGAAATCTACATCTACTTGAAATTGTTTGAGAAGATTTAGGTGCTTTTCCTTAAGCTTATGATATCTTGATTGAAAATCATCGGTTATTACATCTCCTATTCTGAGGCCATTTCTTCCTGTTTTATCCATATAGGTAGGACCGATTCCTTTAAGGGTCGAGCCTATTTTTTCTTTGCCTTTAGATGCTTCAGAAGCAGCATCAAGCAGTCTATGAGTCGGTAAGATTAGATGTGCCTTATGTGCAATAAACAACCTATCTCTATATGGGATCTGTGCTTGATCTAGTCCTTTTAATTCCTTCAAGAAAGTTACAGGATCAATGACAACACCGTTTCCTACCAGGTTAATTACATTCTCTCTAAATACCCCAGATGGTATGGTATGTAATACATATTTGTTGTCCTGAATCTTGATGGTATGACCAGCATTAGGGCCACCTTGAAACCTACAGACGAGATCGTAATTCTCAGCTAGGTAATCAACGATTTTTCCTTTTCCTTCATCTCCCCACTGGAGGCCTAAAATAACATCAACAGCCATTTATACTGATTTTCGCATTTGTTTAAATAGCAAAAGTATTAAAAAGCAATCATAATACATATGTAAGGGGAATATATATGAATAATTCCATTTTATTCATATCTATAACGTTAGCGAAAGCACATATAAAAAGGGGGAAACTTCACAGAATGAAGCCTCCCACACATTGAGAATGAAACTGTCTGTCTTAAATAATCGATAAAGTACCAGGTTCTGAGAACCCGGTACTTATCAACTATTTTCTCTTACTATCTTCCAATAAATAGTACTTTATGGCTGAATATCTTAGTTCCTATTGATACTCGAAGTATATAAGTACCTGCTTCAATATCCGTAATATTAATTCTAAACTTCTCCTTTCCTTCTATCTCTTGCGCTTCAATCAGATTAGATTTAATCAGTCGTCCTTCTACATCTAATAGGTGTACAGTAACATCAGATTTAACTCCAGCTTGCAGATCCATGGTTAAGAACTGCGAAGCAGGATTAGGATAAACGCTTGCTGCCATTACCACATCTCTATCAACTCTGATAATTATGGTCTTAGAATAATCATAAGCACCATCGTAATCAACTTGTCTGATTCTATATGCGTAATCGCCGTTCTCGGAAATATCCTCATCGTCGAAATCATATGACAATACTTGAGTAGAATTTCCAGATCCTTGAACAGTACCCACATCCGCGAATGCTCCTCCATTTACCGATCTTTCTATTACGAAGTAATCATTATTAACTTCTGTAGCTGTACTCCATGTGAGTTCGTTGATGTCCTCGTCTTCGTTCCACTCACCTGTGAATGATAAGAATTCAACAGGAACTGTAGCAGATGTAAATCCTGCATCGATATCTAATAAGGTATCTGCAGGGTTCACTGCGAACGCAAGCGTCATCTGATTAAAGATATCGACTACATCACTATCTGTATTGTCATCACCACCAGAATTCGGAACTACATAGGAGAACTCCGTCGATGGCTGTACAAACATTACTCTGTAATTTCCAGGAGCAAGATTGTCAAACAAGTAATATCCACTTGTTGTCGGCCCGCCTTCAACAAAGTCAGGATGATTCTCAGGAAGTGGTCCAGTAACTGTCTGTGCAACTTCTTCTCCATCCTTGAATAGCTTAACTGTAACTCCATTTAGTCCAGTATCGTTATCATCTTGTACGTTAGGTACATCTCCTGAATCTAACCATACGAAGTCTCCAATCATTGCTGGTCTTGAATAACCTGCATCAACCGTAGGATTACTATCTCCTGGATTCAACGTATATGTTGGTGTTGTATTAGGTCCATTGGTGCCATCCACGTCACTATCTACATCATCACCTGCAGGGCTGTCCTGCTGAGTAGGAATAAATCCTATAGGCGTAATGAATTCAACATAGTAATCACCTGGAGGCAGGTTCTCAAAGAAGTAATATCCTTGCTCCTCAGCGTTGTTAGGATTCTGCATCGTCATCATGGTACCTACAAGCTCGTCATTAGAGTTGTAAAGATTAACAGTCACGTCATTGATACCTTCTTCTTCATCATCTTGTACACCGTCACCGTCTTCATCATTCCATACATAGTCTCCTATACTTACAGATTCGAAGAACGCAAAATCAACTGTAAGGTTGCTATTTCTATCATCATCGCCATCATTATTAGGCTCTTCTCCAGAAGTCAATGTAATCGCTGTACTGATGATTCCAGCTTCGATTCCAGGATCATATCCATCGTCATCATTGTTGATATCATCATCTGCATCTGTAACAGGATCATTACCCGTACTTGTGGTGAATCCTTCAAGAATGGCTCCTGAAGCAAAGTTTTCAGGTCCGACTTGTACAATATAATTACCTGGTGCTAATCCTTCGAATAAGTACTTACCATTATTCTCAGTTACATCTGTTATTCCTGTATTGACATCAGGAACGTCATCGTTGTTCTCATCTATCCACAATGTCATGACTACACCATCTATGCCTAGCTCACCATCATCCATCATTCCATTGTTATCATTGTCCAGCCACACCATATTACCTAGAGATAATAATCCGACTATACCAGCATCTACTTTTTCCTCACACTCACTGGTCACCAGTTCTATAGTGTGTGAATATCCGGTATCTTCATTGGCATCAGAATCATCCGCTGCATCTGCATCTCCATCTCCAGTCATACCTGAGGCATCTGCAGATGTAAGAACATAACCATCAATCGGTATGAATTCTACAACATACTTTCCTGGAATTAATCCTGTAAACTGATAGAATCCTGCTTCTCCATTAGACATGTCTGTAACAGTTGTAGCAACTACATCACCATCTGGAGTACCATTCATATCATTGTCTTCATATAGATTAACGGTAACACCATTAATTCCATCTTCATTCGGATCAAGAAGTCCATTAGCATTAGCGTCTTCCCATACTTGATCACCTATCTTAGCACACTTCCCTTCGTCTACTACAACTTCAACCTCATCGAATCCCATTTCTGTTGAAATGAAGACATCATTGGTTCCATCGAAGAAGAATATATCAAAAGTGTCCATCACTTCATTGATCGTGGTTTCTGTAATCGGAATAGAGTACTTAAATACCCACTTGGCTACTGCTTCACCATCTACTGCTCCTTCTCCGAATTGCATGATACCATCACCATTCTCATCTCCTTCAAGCATAAATTCTATGCTATCAGCAGCAGATATGGTTCTATCCAGAATATTATCATAGAAACGGATATCTCTAAATTCTACTCCTGGTGTACCTTCTATCATTCTGATATTGACTGTGTACTCAACCTCTTCGCCAGAACAGATTGTATCCTTATTAGCTACTTTGTCTATGTTAA
>CALIQO010000442.1 GCA_938044055.1 uncultured Saprospiraceae bacterium | reverse complement strand
TCCTAACAAGTACATGATTTTTATGGATGCTGTCTATGTATAGCTTTGATTCAGGCAGGATGCCCATTTCCCATAGATCACTTTCTATAGATTCATCGATCTGGTTTTTAGAAACTCTCACTGTAGAATTAGGTTTCTGATAGAGCAAGGTGTTTTTAATATTTGATTTTTCAGGAATAGGGGATCCATGTGGATCTTGCTTAGGAAAGCCTAGTTTAGCATCGACCTCATCTAAGATATCTTCATCTAACCAGTGTTCTAGACGATCTGCTTCGTCATGGATCTGCCCTTCTCCGAGTCCCATTGTCTCTACTTGGTACGATTCCCATAATCGGTGGGCTCGGACTAGCTTTTCTGCACCATTAACTCCTTTAGCAGTTAAAAACAATCGTCCACTTCCTCTTGACAATAATCCGTCTATCACGAGATCTTTACATAGGGATTTCACCTTACTCAGAGAAAGCCCTAAGTACTGTGATATTGAAGTTCCTAGGACCCCATCTTCTGCCGGTTTCTTCTTATGTATATATCTTAAGATGTCTTCTTTAGCAATTTTTTCTTCTTGCCTTTTTCTGTTGACAAAGGCAAACACGAAACCTTTTTTCGGCGAAAAAGCTGCCGTTAAAAAATAGACAACTGCTGCCACTATAACCATAGCAGGTCCTGGAGTTGTATCTACAAGTATTGATATTATCATCCCTATCACAGAAGAAATCAATCCTATTATTGCAGCAATAAGCAGCACTATTTTAAGCCGGTCTGATATCAAAAGGGCGGTTGCTGCAGGTGTAATTAACATGGCTACTACAAGAATAACTCCTACTGTACTCATAGCAGAAACAACGGCAAATGAAAGGAGGAGCATCAGAAAATAGTGAACAGCTTTAACAGATATTCCCATGGTCGAAGCTATCGTAGGCTGGAAGGTAGTAATGAATAAGTACCTGTACAATAGAACTACACTTATAAGCGTATATACCATGACCATAAATATCAATAGAATATCTTCATTAGAAACGGCGAATATACTTCCGAATAAGAAATCTTTCAGGTCAAGGTGCGCCCCACCTCCACTAGTATGAAGGCTAGATATGCCCATAACACCTATGGAGAACATTGTTGTAAAAACGATGCCTATTGCAGCGTCATTTTTAGTGGCTACATTCTGTTGTATCCAAGTTATAAGGTATGCTGTTACCAATCCTGCAATAACAGAACCTACAAAAAAACCTAGTGTAGAATACCCTACAATAAGAAAAGCAATATATACGCCTGGTAATATCGAATGAGACAGGGCATCACCTATCATAGACATATGACGCAGTACTATAAAACACCCGATCATTCCACACATAACCCCTACCATAGATGAGGCAAGGATTGCTCTAATCGCCCAAGGATTGCTCAATGTCTCAAAAAGCTCCATAATTAGAACAAAGATAACAATTGTTTTAGAATCTGCGAAAAGTATTTTTAGGCTTATCTAAATTTACAACAATTCACTTATAATTCCTTCCTTCATAGCATATGGAGACACATGAATTTCCTTGACAGGCAGGTTATCAAGAACATACTTGATTAAGTAGAACGCAGTAGGAATCAATTGAACCCTTTGTGGCGGTATTGACTTAATCTGTGCTCGTAATTCATAAGTCAGACAAGAAACTTTCTCATGCAAGTCATAAAATATGGATGTACTTAAGCGAGTAACATTATTCTCATTCTCTTCATACGTAATCATATCTTTTAGAACATCAAAAGTTCCGGATGCTCCTGTAAGAGAAAAGATATCCATGGATGAACACGCTTGTAGCAATGGTTCTAATTCTCTTGCTAGATAATAGTTTAAGCCTTCTATTTCCTCTGAAGTTAAGGGATCTTGAGACACATGTGCATTATACAATATGGACACGCCTGCTTTAAAACTTCTCTTCCACAAGATCTTCTTGAAATCATGCAGGATAAATTCTGTACTACCACCACCTATATCCATAATCAGATCAAGGCCTTCTGTTCTTCTACTAAGCAAGAGAGTCCCTTTAAATATCAGTTCTGCTTCTCTATCTCCAGATATAATTTCTGGATAGATGCTATATTCTTCATTGATTTTCTGAAGTAAAACTGACCCATTAGAAGCTCTCCTGAAACCCTCGGTAGCGACGGCCACTATTTTTTCAACCTCATGTTCTGAAATTATTTTTCGGAATTCTGTCATAGCAGAAAAAATTCGCTCAACGGACTCCTGACAGATCGTTGTAATTCCTTCTTGAGCCAGATTAACCCAACACCTTTTTCTAGCGACCCATTTTATGTCGCTTCCAGATTTTTCTCCAATCAATATGTGGAAGGTATTCGTTCCCATATCAATTGCCGCGACGCGAGAATTATTGTTGTGCTGCACTGTTTAACAGATTCTGGTAAAAGGTTTTTGTGTAATTACTCATGCCCGCAGAATAGGTAGGTTTATTATCTATATAGAATATGTAGTAGTTACACCCATTGCCATCGTAGTAAACTTCTGCCTCATAGATGATTTCTCCGTCAGCATGCAACATCATTCTCCCGAGTGGTGGACAATCGATAATGTTGGCTTCTTCTATCAATATCCCTGATAGTTTAGTTGTGATACTCGGCTTATCTTCTTGGCTCACGGCAAATGGAAGCGTATGGAAAATATAATCTATATAGTCTACTTGCTCTACAATATTACGATAGTCAACTAATGGCAACGGTGGATACGTTAGCGTGGTATTGTTTTGAGCATTTTGCTCGGGTTCTACAGCTGTAGATTTTTCTTTACATGAAGTCATTATAAAAAGAAGGCATGCAACAAGTATGGTATAAGTCGTTTTATTCATTTTATTTATTTCTAATAATATTTAAAGATATCATATTAGTTTAATCCATATATCATTAGTTTTGCCATATAACAATAATTCAATCATTGAAAAAGACAAGAACAACATTGGCTAAGATAGAAGAACTATTTAAAGAGTTGTCCTATACGGTGCGTTATGAAAAAGGAAATTTTAATTCTGGGTATTGCATTGTTGAAGAAAGAAATATTGTTGTTGTCAATAAGTTTTTCGATGTCGAAGCTCGCATCAATGTTTTATGCGATATTCTATCCCAGTTGTCCATAGCAGAAGAACATTTGAGCGAAAGCGTCCTACAATTCTTGAAAAACTTAATAAAATCAAGTTTTTATCAGAAAGAAGGTCAAGAGGAATTAGAATCTGTTTAACTTAAGCAGATATTCTACCTCAATGAAAATCACCTTACTTGGTACTGGTACTTCACAAGGCATTCCTGTAATAGGCTGCACATGTGAAGTATGCTCTTCTAAGGACATAAGGGACAACAGATTGCGAACATCTGCTCATGTATCTACACAAGATTGTAGCCTCGTTATTGATATCGGTCCTGATTTTCGGTCCCAGATGCTTAGTGCTCAGGTAAAAAAACTTGATGGCATACTCATAACTCATGAGCACAATGACCATGTAATCGGTTTAGATGATGTGCGGCCTTACTGCTTTATACAAAAAGACCCTGTCGAATTGTACGCCATCAGACGGGTAAAGAAAGAAATTGAAGAACGATTTGAGTACGCATTTCGGACATCACCTTATCCTGGAGCACCCAGATTGAATCTTAACCAAATTGATTTTTTTAAAACTTTTCATATCAATAATCTCTCTATAACAGCATTTCCAGTTATCCATGGCAGGCTTGAAATTGCTGGTTATAAGATTAACAACACTACCTATATAACAGATGCTTCAGATATCCCTGAAGATTCTATGAAATTGATTGCCAACAC
>CALIQO010000441.1 GCA_938044055.1 uncultured Saprospiraceae bacterium | reverse complement strand
ATGAATCATCACTACCTCTATATCTGTAGCTTTATCAATGAATTTAAAATACCTGTGCATAGGCTCTATGATGCGGAGATGTTTTTCGAAATTTCTACGCTTTCTAGTTCTGTCACTTTCCTTTCTCTTCCATAATTCTTTCTCATCATCGACATAGAATTTTATATAGAGATCTGGAAATGTAATTTCGGAAGAGTCCAACATCGATCTATAAAAATCATGGGTCTCCGTTTTAGACAGAAATTCTTCAGGATAATTACAAGCCCAGTTATACCATATAGGTTGAAAAACATCCCCGTCCAGAATGGACGTTTTATCAGATTCCACACACATTTTAAATCTATCCAGTTGACGTTCTAAATACCAGAATCTTGATTCATTCTCTTCACGATTGAAAAGTAGATTTACTTCTGGGACAATATTATACTTTCTACTTAAGCGCTGACATAGCGTCGTCTTTCCTATACCACTGGGACCTTCGAAGCAGATGATGGGTTTCTTATTCATTTTACATTACTTGTATCGATTATTTCCTCTGTTGCTGGGTAGTTACCGATATGCCATTCCCATTCTTTATTTTCAGTACTTATAAACTCATTAAAATCAGTAGGCCCTTTCTTATGGTATTCCCGCCAGAAGTTGATTTTGCCTTTTTCTAGTTCTACCACGACAATACCCACATCAGAAGTGTCCTTGCCATAACTAAAGGTAAACTCCCCTGCACCAGATTGAGTCTCTTCGTTAAACCATAGATTGTGGAATTCCATTTTATAATTGGAGTCCAGTGCATCGAAATAAGGTCTTAATTCTTTATGCCCTCTATAATACTGTACTTCTGGCGGCTCCATATATACAGCATCATCAGTAAAACAATTCAGCGCCTTTTCCGTATTCTGGGTAGACCACCCTTGTGCAAGGTTTTCCATTACTTCATAAAACCCTTTATCGGAAATAAAGTTATCCGATGAATTACAAGACACAATCAGCATGCATCCGTATATACATATATGGCACAATATTTTTTTCATAGGAATGCTTATAAGACTTAAAAGACTACATATACCATTAAGTGAAATTATATAATTATAAAACAATGACAATTATCATCCGTCTATGAAAAGCTCTTAATGGTATAATATTAAAAAAGCCGATGTGGTTAGCATCGGCTTTAAGGTCTCAGTTTTCTGCTCTAATCTATTATCTAATTTAAATCATTCTCAGGTTCTAGAACAGAAAAGGTTTTAAAAACAGTCGCAATATTATTTCTGATTCTTAAGGTTCGTTAAGAAATTTTCTAATTCATCTATCGAGAAGAACATTACTTCTCTAGGTTTACTTCCTTGTGATGGACCGACGATTCCGAGTTGCTCCATCTGATCCATGATTCTTCCAGCACGGTTGTAACCCAGTTGCATCTTACGCTGAATCATAGAAGTAGAACCGTGTTGATTTCCTACTACCAGTCGAGCAGCATCATCGAAGTTAGAATCGAGGTCACTTACTTTCAGATTAGAACCTGCACCGCCTATCTCTTCTTCTGCCTTTACTTCTGGCAGATGGTAAGGTTGTGGATATCCTTGCTGATCACCGATGTGATCAATTACTTTCTCTACTTCTGGCGTGTCTACGAACGCACACTGAAGTCTTACAATATTACTTCCTACATTCAACAGCATATCTCCTCGACCGATCAGTTGTTCTGCACCACCTGTATCTAATATGGTTCTTGAATCTATCTTAGAAGTCACCTTAAAGGCCAGCCTAGCCGGGAAGTTGGCTTTTATAATACCCGTAATGATATTAACAGATGGTCGCTGAGTAGCAATGATAAGGTGGATACCGATGGCTCTAGCTAGCTGGGCCAGTCTGGCTATCGGAAGTTCAACTTCCTTACCTGCTGTCATAATCAGATCGGCAAACTCATCAATTACAAGTACTATGTACGGTAAAAACTTATGTCCGTCTCTAGGATTCAGTTTACGCGCAGTAAACTTATTGTTGTATTCTTTAATGTTTCTTGCTCTCGCCTTTTTAAGAAGATCATATCGCTGATCCATTTCTATGCAGAGTGAGTTGATGGTATTAACCACTCTACTCATTTCTGTAACAATAGGTTCTTCAGCATCCGGTAAGAATCCTAGGAAGTGCTTCGATAAGTTATTATAAGGGAAAAGTTCCACCTTCTTAGGATCAATTAAAACAAGCTTTACCTGTGATGGATGCTTCTTATAAAGCAAGGACATGATGATGCTATTTATACCTACTGACTTACCTTGTCCCGTAGCACCTGCTACAAGTAAGTGAGGCATCTTAGCTAGATCCGCTATGAATACTTCATTACTAATCGTCTTACCTAGAGCAATCGGAAGATCCATTTTAGCATTCTGAAACTTTTCAGATCTCAATACTTCCTTAAGAGATACGATTTGTTTCGTTTTATTAGGCACCTCAATACCGATGGTACCTTTTCCAGGAATAGGAGCAATGATTCTAATTCCAAGAGCTGCTAATGATAAGGCTATATCATCTTCTAAATTTTTAATTTTTGAAATTCGTACTCCTGCTTCAGGTACAATTTCATACAAAGTCACCGTTGGCCCAACAGTAGCTGAAATTTTTGCGATTCCAATTTTATAATTGGCCAATGTGGTTACAATATTTGCGCTATTCGCCTTTAGCTCTTCTTCAGTTACTGTGACTGCATTACCCCCGTGTTCTTCCAATAAATCCAAAGAAGGTAGTTCAAATTTTGACAAATCGAGCGTAGGATCATACTCTCCAAATTCTGTCACTTTTTTATTGACTTCTTTTTCTGTTAAAATATCATCTTCTTCAGCAACAGTGACTGTTAAGTTACCATCATTTTTTTCTTTTGGACCATTCGCAATCTCATCAATAATATCCCTTTCATTTATAAGTATTTTTT
Source organism: uncultured Saprospiraceae bacterium (assembly GCA_938044055.1). Taxonomy (GTDB): domain Bacteria; phylum Bacteroidota; class Bacteroidia; order Chitinophagales; family Saprospiraceae; genus JABDLO01. The sequence goes on along the minus strand of CALIQO010000441.1, from coordinate 28 downwards.
CAGATGTAGGGTCTAAATCAGCGACTAG
>CALIQO010000440.1 GCA_938044055.1 uncultured Saprospiraceae bacterium | reverse complement strand
GGCGGCTAATCTAGTAAATTATCTCTGAATATTGTCAATTAGACAATATTATTTCAAAAGGCAATTAAATCATCGCTTAGCATTTCATTTATCTCCTTTAATTCTATACCCGCATCTCTAGGATGCGCGCTTGTATTCATTAATTCAAGACATGTGAAATATCCGCCATAAACAGACATAGTAGATGACTTGTCAGCCCCATGACTTAATAGGACACTAATTACCTCTTTTAAATTGCTAGGTACCTGTTGTCTATGGAATTCTACACCGTTGTTAGAACAATAATGTAGAAGATAGGCCTTGTGGTTGTAGACGGATTGAGAATAAACTAAATCAGGATGATCATTAAGGTGTCTATCAAGTAATTTTATTTCTCCCTGGATGATAAATTCTATCGCTTTTTCGAATCGTATATCATAATGCAGATTGTTGTTAATTTCTGACCAAGATGTAAAACCACGTTCTTGTGCCAGTGTTTCTAAAACAGTTTCATGTGACCACTCCATCTTCGCTAAGTCAGCAATAGAAGTTCCGATAAATTTCTTGTTGTAATTGTTAATTACAGAAAAGACGCAGGTCTTATTTTCTTTAATCCCAGAAAGCATGCGTTCACCACGCTGCTGAAGGTGTTTCCTGACATTCTGGAAATCATACGAATTTATACCAGCATATAATTCATTCAGTTCTCTGACAATATCGGGGACATAAATATTAATTCTATTCATCCGTAATCCTTCCGGGGGTATAAGGTGCACCCATGTCTTTTAACTTTTTTTCTAGATTTTTTAAATCGATATTAACCAGATTTAAAACTGATTGCTGAATGGGAATGAATTCTTCCTTAGCTATTTTAAAACTCATTTTATGCGTTTCTGTTACATCGGCAGTAGAGTACTTCTGTTCATAAGTTATCCATCCTAATCTCCCTCCAGGTGTAGGAGGTTGATCGATGTCTAGTCTTGATTTAATACGATCTCCATTCATCATTGTAGTTATTTCTCGCGACTTTGATTTCACAGATGCCACCATGGTATATAGCTCATCTAGGGGCCCATCCATATTCATAATGGCTTTGTCTATATGTCTTAATTTGTTATTTACTTCTCTCATCATTCTCTGAGTCGCTTGCATTTCTGCAGAAAGGGCATTGACTTCTTGCTGAAAGGCTACCTTCTCTTCTCTATCCTTGATGGCAATTGTATTGTTTTTTAGTGGCCTTACGGCAAATGTATCCGCTAGTGACAATGAAGTAATCTGGTCATCAGAAATTACAGATAATCGGGCAACATAATTTCCCGGTTGTACAAGAGTACCTTCAGTCACTCCAGCAAATGGGTTATAGAAACTGGGCTTATTTAAATTCACAGGATCCTTAGGGTTGAATCTTAGATTCCACTTAATTCTATGGATTCCAGGAGATGCTTTTTTCTTAATGTTCTTTACAACATTACCTTCTATATCTTCAATGCTCACAAGTATCTGAGGGGATGTAAAATCTTCTTCTGCTTTAAGGTCATCATATGAAGGGTAAGGTGTATCTCTTCCTTCCTTGATGTTTTTCTTTTCTTCCTTTAACCTCTTTTTCTTTAAATCATCGTGCTCCGCATGATAATAGAAAGTTATCATAGCCTCCGGGCCGAGATTTTCTGCACTGTAATAATTGTCTCCTTGAAACGACTTGCCAGGTAATCCGAGCGGCTTGCTAGACTCCCACATAAGTGCATCCCTTGTTGCATAGATTTCTGATTGGGTCTTGGTTTGGTTTTCTACATTTCTCAATGCGCTATAGTCATCCATTACATAAAACCCTCGACCAAATGTAGCCAAGACCAGATCAGATTCTCTTCTCTGAATGGCAATGTCGCGAACAGCAATAGTGGGAAGACCAGCGCCCAGTTTTTTCCATATTCCTCCACGATTAGGAGAAAAGAAAACGCCAAACTCTGTTCCACAGAATATCAATCCCGAATCTATATGATCTTCCTCTATACTATATACACTTCCTCTAGATGGAAGGTTGGATGAAATACTCTTCCAGCTTCTTCCTAAATCTTGTGAAATGAATATGTAAGGCTTGAAGTCCCCATATTTATGGTGATTGAATGCTGCATAGACTGTATTGCGATCGTGCTGTGAGAAGAACAGTGAATTGACATAAGATTGTCTAGGTGCTCCTGGAACATTGTCTATTTTTCTCCAAGATGCTCCTCCATCTTCAGAGATTTGTATCAAGCCATCATCTGTGCCAGCTGCAATCAAGTTTTCTTCTAGAGTAGACTCATTGAATGCCACGATGGTTCCATAAGGTGAAGTAGATCCATTCTTCATAATAGCATCTATACTTACCACTCTGTCATACACCTTGAGCGTGTTTCTATCTAATTGTCTACTTAGGTCATCACTTATTACTTCCCAGGAATTTCCATAATCGTCAGACCTGAAAACTTTGTTGGCTGCGAAAAAAAGTCTTCCTTTTTTATGTGCACTTACAGCTAGTGGTGCATCCCAGTTCCATCGATAGGCATTTTCTCCTTTTCGCTCTTTAGGTTGGATGCCCAGTTCTTCTCCACTCTTTCTATCGTATCTTACAAGGACTCCATACTGTGATTGGGCATATACAATATCTGGATTAAATGGATCTACTTGAGATTCGAAGCCATCTCCGCCGTGTGTTATAAACCAGTCAGCATTCGTTATTCCATGATCAGTTTCGACACGAGAAGGTCCCCCCATACTGAAGTTGTCCTGGGTGCCGCCATATACATTATAAAATGGTAGGTCATTGTCAACAGCGACTTTATAAAATTGTGTGACTGGCAGATTTTCCTTGAAATCCCAGGTGCTCGCAGCATCGAAAGTTTCGTAGATGCCACCATCACAACCTACCAACCAGTGATCGGTATTGTGTGGATTAATCCACATTGAGTGGTTGTCTACGTGCTTGGTATCTTCGCCTACATTCTTGAATGACTT
>CALIQO010000439.1 GCA_938044055.1 uncultured Saprospiraceae bacterium | reverse complement strand
TATCATCGTTATCTGGCAATATATCAGAATATAATAATCCATCACCATCTAGAAGTTTCCAACTGGCGCTCTACAATAAAATGGGTAAAGCAAGTAGCATTTCTATATACGACGAGAATTATGAGATGGTTTATCTTCAGAAGTACAGTCAAGGTAAAATGCCTAGACAATGGAAAAGAACCATTCCTCTTGAGGTCGGACAGACCTTCTATCTTACGGTAGAACTCGGAGATGAATTGTACCATGATAAAATAACTTTTTCTAAAGATGGTACGGAACTAGAGGACATAACATCATCCTTTAGAAAACCTTAAACAAGTATAACAGAAATTGTATTTTTAGCCCCTTATATGAAAAACAACCCACGGGTCATATGCAGTTTTCAAGGGGAATTACCAGGACCACTACTTATAGTAGTAGGGGGAATGCATGGCAATGAACCTGCCGGAATTAAAGCCATAGACTTGATGGGAAAAATGTTGGAAGTAGAACCTATTACCAACATTGACTTTAAATATCGAGGAAACTTCGTCGGTATCATCGGTAATCTAGAAGCATATAATCAACAACAGCGGTTTATAAATAGAGACTTGAACCGTATGTTTCTCCCAGAAATCATTGCCAAAACCAAGAGCCTACCCGTCCATGAGTTAAGCAGTGAAGAAATAGAACTTAAAGGCATTATTGAAACAGTAAATGAAGCAATTGCAGAGATAAAACCTTCTTCTGTAGTTGTTCTAGACCTGCACACCACATCCTCTGATGGGGGTATTTTCACAATACCATCTGAAGACCCAGAAAGCCTGCGAATCGCAATTGAACTTCATGCACCTGTAATAAAAGACATGTTGAAAGGAATAAGAGGAACAACCCTTCATTATTTTAATGAGGCCAACTTAAGGGTTCCTACCGTAGCTGTTACCTTCGAATCGGGCCAGCACGATGATCCATTGTCTATAAACCGTGCCATTGCCGCTATAACCAACTGTATGCGCTCTATCGGTGCGGTACGAGAAGAAGATGTTGAAAACAGGCACGACAGCCTACTTATCGAGTACTCAGCAGAGCTTCCTAAAGTTGCGAGGTTGGTTTCTCGTCATGGAATAGATCCAGGAGATAGCTTCAGAATGGAAAGCGGTTTTAAGAATTTCGGTAAGATTAAAGCGGGTCAGCACATAGCAACCGATAAAAATGGACCGATTTACGCAAGCGATGACGGATGTTTATTGATGCCTTTATACCAAGAAAAAGGAGAAGATGGATTTTTCTTAATCCAGGAACTAGAAGGGTACTAACTAGTCCAGACGTCAATCATTGTTTTTAAAGTAATAAACAATACCTTCCTTCCCGTAGGAGTAATGTCATCATCCTCTTCATCAGGAACTAGAAAATCTTCAACGAATGCCAGTAAATCTTCTTCGCTTGTCTGGTCAAAAAGCAGGTTACACACCTCTGAATACTTCATATTGCTATCCCCTAAGACAGCATAGTTTTCTTCTTCTTGTGATTCGATATCTTTTACATCACGCTTCTGTAGATGTTCTTTACCTTCTTTAATTGCTGTGTATATTACAACAAGACAATACCATAAAATGTCTTTTTCTTCTTCAATCAATATGTCGAATGACTCTGAATCTAGATACGCAATTACTTCTGGGTGCTCGTCAATAAGAATGACAGAGGAGTCGTCGAAATTTTCTCCACTATGAAGAAAGTCAAGGGTTTTTTCGATAATCTGTTCTGAAACCATGTCTATAACTTAATCAATCTTTCTATAATTCGGTCTTCTGGATTAAAAGGAACCACAGAAGAGAGGCCTAAAGATACATGCGCTAGATTAATATATTCTTCTTCTGATAGGGAATCCGAGGCGAATGTTTTTCCAGCGTCTAAGATTGCCTTAAGTGGAACGAGCCCGATAAGTTCGCTTCCAGTAACAGAAACGTTGTATTTCTGGGCTTCCTTACTGATGGCATTGTAGACATCAGCCATTCCAGTTATTCTATAATCTGTAAGATTGGTTGATACTTGAGCACATTTATATTGATCCATATACCAGCCTATGGCTTTGGTGGAGCTGAGTAAGCCGGGCTTATGCACGCCATTGATTTTTCCACCGGAAGTGCGGATTACTTTAGCGATGGACTTAGCAACGACTATATCAGATGTATTAAGGTTTATATTGTATGCTATTAGAAAATTTCTAACACCTATAACTGTAGCCCCCATTCTTTCTGAACGCATGCTGGGACCATAATCAGGCAACCAAGTCGGAGACCTTAGCTTTCCTGTTAACCCTTCGTACTCCCCAGACCGGATGATAGAGAGGTTTTTTCTAAGCGGAAAATTTGCGGAAGCTTCATATAGAAAGACAGGAAGATTGTGTTCTATAGCAATGTCCTTGCTGAAGGTGTCCACTAAAGGAATAAGCTCTTCAACCGTGATGCCCCTTATAGGAACGAAAGGACAGACATCTATAGCGCCTATTCTCGGGTGAGCGCCATGTTGTGTACCCATGTCTATGTTTTCACTTACGATAGAGTAGAGTTTTCTGGTTGCTTCCAGGACAGACGGTGGATTGCCGGCATAAGTGATGACCGTCCGATGAGCATCTTCTCCCATGTCTACATGCAGCAACTGAACCATGGCAACAGACGAGATTTCTTCTGTTATTTCCTTGATAAGGCCAGGATCTCTTCCTTCACTGATGTTAGGAATTGCTTCTATAATAGGAAATGGATCTTGTTCTTTCATACGACAATTAAAAGTATAACATGCTGGTGGGACTTTAAACTATGTCAGAATGTTTTTAACTTACCACATAGGAAGTGATTTCTAACACATGTTATGAAACCACATTGTGAATAGAGAAAGATTATTCCTTAAGATAAAACTTAATATTCTTTAAAACAGTTTAGTCTATATATGATGTTAAGAATTCTATTGCTCATTGTTATTGTCTTGCCGCTTTCCGCACAGAAGGTTACGGTTGCAGATGAAATCAATATTAGGAATGATTACTCGTATGATCTACTAGGGAAAATATCTGAAAACTTGATATTATATAGAGATAAACGGAATGAACATATTATTACCGTATATGATCAGAACCTTAGGAAGAAAAGAGAGAAGGAGCTAGAATTCGAGAAAAGAAGAGTTAATGTCCACTATGTTGCTGCAGGAGACACAACATTTAAGTTTGTCTATAGTTACAGAGAAAAAGATACAACGTATTACAAGGTTAGGGATTATGATGCCCTAGCAGTAATGACAGATTCCTTGACACTTTTTAAATCCACAGACAAAGGACTGCCCAAACGATATCGAAACGTAACCTCAGAAGATAAATCTAAAACAGCACTTTTTTCATTTGAGAAAAATGAAATTGTCAATATCGTAGTGATAGACAACCACAAGAATGAAGTTGTTTATGGTATGGAACTAATACTAAAGAACTTTGACTTAAGGGACGATTTCAGACGTATCTGTCTATCGAACCAAGGCGTTTTGGTCTTCTTGTTTGAGAATGACAATTCACGATTTTCTAGAGACGACCATACCATGACCCTTATCGGGGCATATGATGGTGAGCTTATTTTAGAATCAATAATTTCGGCTAGAGGGTTTCTGACTGCAGACCTTGAGATGGAATTTAACAACAGAAACAACCACATTGTAATAGGAGGACTTTCCAGTGAGAAAGACAAGGATAGGGCAGAGAATTATTTTTATTTTAATAAACAGATCAATGCTATTGCCGGAGTAGAGGAGTTGACATCTGTTCCACTAGGGGCGAAATTCATAGCTGAGGTTTATGGAAAAGACAAGGGTAAGTATAAGTCACTCAGAGACTATAGAATTCAAGACCTTGTATTGAGAGCAGATGGAGGTTTTCTGTTGGTTACTGAGATGGAGAAAGTGTATACCAGGAGGACACAATTTAATAATGTAGGAAGGAACAACAATAACCTTAATCCGGGTATTAGAGGATGGACCGATCACTACAATGAAGACATCGTTATCATTGCCTTAAACCCAGATGGTTCTGAACACTGGAGAGAAGTGTTTTTTAAGAAACAGTTTTCTCAAGATGACGGTGGCGCTTTTTCATCTTTCTTTCTTTTTAAAACACCTTCTCGACTTAAGATGATTTACAATGATGAGATTAAGAACAACAATACCGTCAGTGAGTATATTCTTAATCCGATAGGTAAACATGAGAGGAACAGCCTTCTGAGTACAGAATACCAGAACTTGCGACTGCGATTTAGAGACGCGATTCAGATATCTAACCACGAGATTCTTGTCCCTAGTGAAAAAAGCTATAAATTAAGGCTTGTAAAGGTTAACTATAGCCCTTCTTTATAACGTATAACACGCACTTAACAATAACATTTTATGCGACGGATTATAACCATGCTTCTGGTAGGGGGATTGTTTTTCACCACTGCGGCTCAAGACAGACTAACAGGAAAATCATTCACTACACGATCTGAAGTAATCGCACAGAATGGAATGGCCGCAACTTCTCATCCGCTGGCTACTCAAGTTGCACTCGACATTCTAAAATCAGGAGGAAC
>CALIQO010000438.1 GCA_938044055.1 uncultured Saprospiraceae bacterium | reverse complement strand
TTAGATTCTTATTTCTTGGGTCAAACTTCTGTAACATATTATGCTTTTATGGCGTGAGTATACAACATTTTATAATAGGGCAATGCTTCTTCGTATAATGGTTTTAAGCGCGTAGGTAGTGGATCACTACTGCTTCGTTGTTTCATAAACCCGGTAGATTTATGCACGCTTCCATACCAGTAGGGTGCCCATATGCCATCTTCTTTTCTAGGGCCAGCTTCCCATGATAACATCTCTTCCGAGAAAGGAATATCAATCTGATTACACAACTTAGTAAGTACTCCGCGTGGGTTTTTCAATATCTCTCCTGTGTCTAGGACGGCCCATGGTTTTAATGAGTGAGCCGTAACCTCCTTGAATAGGAACCATTCCTTTTCTAGTCCGATGTCTCTCATAGTAGGGTTTTCAATTACCTTGGCATAAGAAGTAATCAGTCGTTCAGGGTCTCTAATCAAGAAAATATTCTTCAAGTCATGGGAGTAAGATACATCTACTCCTTCCATGTGCATCGACATGTTTTTAACAAAGTGATGTGGAGTATAGGTGTCTGGGTTTACAATGGTGCGGATAGCCTCTTCTACATCGGTAGTCATAGATTGCAATACTTCTTTTTTTCCTGGATGATCTACGTCAAATGTATTCAGATAGTACCCATACATGGGTTCATCCACAACAGATGTATCTGCACGATTACCAAATGCATACATCAATGCTGTTGAAATGTTTCTAGGACCAGATATCAATTGTATTACGTCTGCCATAACTAAGCTATTTCATCATAAGGCTCTAGGTGTTCTCCCGGATGCCAGAATAGGTCTTTAAAATTCTTAACTACATGGTTGTCTACAAGGATAGACTCATTTTCCAACAATTCTTGCATTATGGTCGGAGTAGGAAAGTGGTTTCTTCCCGATAATTCTCCTTTACGGTTGATTACACGATGTGCAGGAATTCCTGTTTCAGCGCTGTGGCAATGGTTTAATGCCCAACCTACCATTCTTGCTGAACCCAGAGCGAGGTAGTCCGCAATAGCTCCATATGTGGATACTCTACCAAAAGGTATTTTTTTAGTTACGAAATATACTTTTTCGAAGTAACTTTGATTTTTCATAATGAAGGAATTATAAAAATATGTTGAAGAGCAAGATAAAAATATCTGATATCACACATCTAACTGATGCAAGATATTTTGCAGCATGGGGTGTAGATTATCTAACGTTCAATATAGATCCTGAATCGAGCACCTTCGTTTCTCCTCCAGTCTTTAAGGAAATTGTAGAATGGGTTGCCGGACCTGCCATCGTATTACAGACTCCTGCGCATACAGAAGAAATCTGGCTTAACGAATATAAGGTAGAAGGAATAGACATCTGTCTAGAGATGCCATCTGATGAGGAAGGAGTGTCTTATATTTTCAGAGAAGAGAACCTTGTCTCTGTGGTGATTAAGGGTAACTTAAAGGATATCTCAGCAAACAACATTTCTACTTATACCGATAGAGGCACAGAAGTGTATATAGATTCACCTGTAAGTAAGGCTGATTTACAGGCCGCTATAGATCTGGGAGTGGGACTGGTGCTGAGAGGTGGAGAAGAAGAACAAGTCGGCGTCAAGAGCTATGAAGATTTAGATGAAATCTTCGAGGAATTACTCGATTAAAAATTTTACACCCGTTAAAACCTAAGGTGGCAATCAACATATAAACAGTCTTACCTTCTAATTATATAACCATTATGTCTTAGCCTTGTGTACAGAATCTTTAATATCATTTTTTTTAACAACCCTTCTTCTAGGTCAAGACTTCTGGCTTAAATACAAGTTGAAATTAATTTCTGCCATACCTTCATCGTTGCGGAAAACTTCAATAATTCTTCTCTCATCTCTAGGGTATACCCAGTAATTGTTATCTAGAATTTCATCCCCTTTGAAATACACTTGCGTCACCAGTTCTTGATATTCTTCTGTTCCATGAATCAGATAGTGTATGTGCTTAGGTCGCCCACCATATGGTGGCGGAATGAATGTCTTAAACATATACTCACCCTTGTGGTCAGAATATAGTTTACCCCGACATTTAAATTCATCTGAATTCATATCGTAATCTTTATTATGGTCGCAATGCCAGATATCAATTTCTATATTGGGTAGAGGTTTATTACAATCCACTCCGACTATTTTTCCTTTTACTCTAAGGGGTACTTCATCTTTATTTCCTGCATAGGAAAAGTCATTTCGTATAGGTGCTCCTTTTCTATAATACGGTCCCATCATATCTCTACTGCTTGCACATGAAGTGGTGTACACACCGTTTTCTTCAATTAACCTAAACCCAGAAACCGAAACTACATAAGCAGATATCCCGATTATCTTGTTAAACTTTCTTCTTCTCATTTTATCAATGCTTTTCTTAGTGTTAGCTAATTACTTTCTTTTTTATAATTCCCTGTAGCATACGTAATAGTATACAGCTGAGGTATGAAACTATTCTATCCGTTTAGCCAGATAAAAGAACAATCTTTTAACTTGGAATTTCAGTATCATATTGAACAGATACATACTGTGGAACTCCAGTCGACTTACCTCCTAAAAGGAACAAAAAACGATCAACTTTCGCAGTTCCTTTTATTCGAATCGGGCTGCTCTCAGTGACCACAAAATCACTTAAAATTTTCTGTGATAATCCTTTCATACCTAATCACCTTACGCGGAGGAATGGGCTTTGACATATTACGCGAGAGACATACCCAGGGCAAGGCCCTTTCCTAGTCAATGCAAGGCCCAGCTATAAACATTACCCCGCTTACATTAAGCATAACACATAAAGTGGTATATAAAAACCTATTCATATTTTAACCTTGTTGGTGGTACTCAACACAACCATGATAAAGAAGGATACTAAACTGCTATTCTTCTCTATCACTGTTTCATGCATAATGATATGGTTAGAGAGATGTAAGGATGTGTAGATTATTGCTCAATTTATCTCTGTGTATAGTAATAGGTTTTAATTCGCTTAAAGTTGAATTAAGATTGTTTAAAGAAATTAATGTGGCTCGGAGAAGAGCTTTTTCATTTATCTAAATTATGTGTGGATTCGTATAAAGATTCCGATTATCTCCTTTCTAATATTGAATTTCAGTATTTCATGAAACTCTATTTATGAAATTTCTAAATTTAGACTGCCATACAGATTACAAGAGTTCCTTCCGAGATTATGGAAATAATTCCAACACCTTTTGTATTTCAAGATTAAACGATTTTAATAACAAGCTTAATCATACATTATATGCATTAAAGTTTCCGATTGTTGGTAAAGAGGTATATAGTATCAACAATAAAGAATACCATGTAGACGATCACAGTTATCTAGTCTCTAATCCTGGAGATGAAATTGAAGCATATGTCAAAAGTAAAAATGTTGTTGTCGGTGTATGTATAGGTTTTACGAAAGAATATTTCTCAGAGTTAATTTCTTCAGTAGATCAAAAGTTAGAAAAGTGTTTAGACAAACCTTATTCTACTGACTGGTCGATGAAATATTTTTCACTAAAAAATAGAATCAATGACGACGACTTAAGTGAGGCCATATCTACAATAAAAAAAGATGTTTTAAGTAACAAGATAGACCATTATACTACCGATGAATTTTTTATGAATTTAGGTCAGAAGATTATCCTAAAGGAATTGAAAATAAATTCTGATATAGATAGACTGCCTCATATCAAGGTCTCTAGCAAACAAGAAATATATAGACGCATAAGTTTAATGAATGATTATATATATGACAATTATAAAAAAGATGTAACACTAGAAGATTTATCTAGGGTCTCCATGTTATCCAAGTTCCATGCCTTAAGGTGTTACCAAAAGATAAACAACATCACGCCGTATAGAAAAATAATTTCTCTGCGTCTTAAAGAGGCAACAAGATTACTGGAGCAAGGTGTAAAAATTAGTGAAGTTGCTACTAGAACCAACTTCTCAGACTATCGGTCTTTTTCTAAATTATTCAAAGCCCATTTTAAGATGACACCTTCTCAGTACACTTCTCGTTTTTCTTAATCTGAAATAAAAAATTATTGCTTATAAATACGATACATACTGATGTCTTGTAAGAGGCTAAGTGATCTCGTTAAAAAGAGCAGAGATAACACTATAGGATTCTTGATATAACTTCTCTCCAGTTACTATAG
>CALIQO010000437.1 GCA_938044055.1 uncultured Saprospiraceae bacterium | reverse complement strand
AGGCTATTCCATAATAAAGGAACTGAAACCATCACAAGGATACTGATCGGCGTCATAGAATACCTAGAAGTGTAAAAGTTAAAAGCCGAGAATGCGATATAGGCAAATGTAAAGTAGACACTGTAGTAGAGCCATCTTTTTTGCTTTAAGCGGAAGGTGCTTTTTTTAATCCAGATTAGAAAAAAGAAAAATAGACCGATATAGGAAATGGATAACGTCACCTCATGCTTAATGAAAATCAGGGGTATAGTAATTAAAAATACGATGCACCACCACTTGATGTTTTTCCATAAGTATACAAGACCCATAAGGATAAAGGCTATAGAGAACAACTTGCGATCTTGCTTGAATAAGATATAATCTAGAATCATATCCATTTTCTTGATTGAAACTTCGAGACTCTTCTCTTGCAGTTCGATATGGCCCGGATAAAAATACCATCCATAAACTGCTTTCTGATACAAGAAAAAGCTTGTCAGCACAAGACAAGGAATAGTGACCCATGCTATTCTCTTCCAATTACTGGGGTCGGCATCTAGGACTCTAATCGTTGCCATTCCTACAAGTAGACTCACCGGTAAGGCGATTCCGCTTTCCTTAGTAAGAAGTAAGCAGGTGGCGCTCAAGGCAAATGCCCAATATTTTTCTTGTATAAAGAAATAAATTGAAAGGAGAGACAATAATGCCACAGGTACTTCCGGAAGCACCATAGCACCTTGGGCAATTGTTATGGATTGTGCTATTAAAAGAAAGGCAGCCATCGTACCGACCCAAGGTTTAAAAACCTGGTTGCCGATGTGGTAAATAGAATAAACCAAAGCGGTCGTTATGATTAAGGAAAATGTGTGTAAGGTCGCATGGCTTGTACCAAATATTTTTATCCACCAACCATACATGAAATGTAAAAAAAGCGGATGCCCTCGTGAGAAAGAGACGTCTATGCTTCCTGGTAGCAGGCTTGGCAATCCCTCAGCCATTGCTTTTACGGCTGGAGCGTATACCCAAGATTCATCCCAGTAATAAGACACGGAAAGATGGAACAGTTTATAGACTATATAAGAAGCTATTCCTAACCAGAATAATATCCGAGGAAGTGAATGATTTGAAAAATGTGATTGATTCTGCACGTGTTATTTCCTTCTCCATGCAATAATACATTATTGAAGTGATTTAGTAATATGTTTTAAATCACATCATCAGCCAGAATGTTGCTAGAGAAGGTATTATTCTTCTTCAGATGCCGCTGGATTATCATCAAGGTCTAAGGTTCCAGCTATCGGAATGCTGGTGATATCTTCTTCTGGAGTAACCTCTGGTGCGGATTCTGTTTCCTTTTTCGAATCAGTCTCAGCAGCAGGAGTGTCAACATCACCGACGACTTCTTCGATAACATCTTCTATTTTATCAGAAATCACGGCAGCAACTGCTTTTACAGTATCCACGGCATCTTCGATGGTATCTTCAATACTATCTATGATGTTATCTACAGCTTTAGATGCTTTAGATCGGTTTTTAGATTCATTGATTTCTTCTGCGGCATGCTTAAGCTGATCTGCTTCGGTGTCTTTCACTTTCGTTTTCTCAGCGATTTCGGCTTCAATTTTCGCTTTTACTTCTTTCTGCTTTTCTTTTATTTCAGCCTTTTCAGCTCTTGCTGCTGCTTTTTTAACCTCTACTTCTTTTTTCTTTTCTAGTTCTGTACGGGTCTTGTACATGTCTTGAAGCTTAATGTCTTTCGAAGCGATTCGTTGCTCTATCATCATCATTTTAGCTTGACGAATCTGCGCTTCTAGTTGGCCATCGGTGCGATCTATCCGTGTTTTCTGGAAATCCATTTCTTTGCGATCGCGGGCTATAGATTTTTCCATTCTATCGATGGCTCCATGTAGACCAGTAAGACGACCGTCTATTCTGGATTGAGACTTTTTCTTCTGTTCTCCTTCGCTACCGAATCTTTTTTCTTTAACAACCTTGAATAAAGCATCGATTCTATTCCACAATTCCCGGTTTTCTTTTCTTGCGAAGTCTCCATTCTTGAATTCAGACTGAACTTTCTTTAATTCTTCGAATATAGGTTTCAATCCCAGTCCTTTCTCTATTTTTTCTTCTATAGTATTCAATTTATCATAGAATACTTGTGCTCGTTCTTTAGATTGATCACGAAATTGTTTTTCTAGCGCTTTTCTAAGCTCTTTTAGTTTATTGAAGATTTCGTTGGTTTTGTCTTTAAGGGCAGTGGCATGTTCTCGAAAAAGATTTTTTTCTTTAGCTTGACTCTGAACCTTATCCCAGAATCCTTTAATCTCTTCCCATACGCCTTCACTGAATTCATCCATCTGATCGACTCGATCGTAGATGTCATCGAGTTCTGATTTATACATCTGATATAATCGGGAGGATAAGACGACGAAATGCCATTCTGTTTTAGCTCGATTTATAAGGTCTGTTCTATCAACTTTAATATCCTCAGGTAAGAGGTCTTCTGCTATAGAAAGGTTTCGTTCTACTAATTGATGGTTTTCTGGAAAATCTAGATCACGGCCTTCTCTCCATTGTTCCATCATCATATTATAGAATAATTCTGTAGCGACTACTTCTGGAAAAGTGTAAAGGTTTACTTTATTTTCCTTGTCTAGAAGTTCTAGGGCCAGTAAGATTTTTTTGTCATCTTTATCGGCGCCCCATAATACGATTCGTTTCTTCATCTGTTGTGTCGTGTTAAGTGGAGATTTCTCTGCACTCGGTCAGCTGTACGCTTTTAATCTGTTATAATGTCTGTGAGTAATGAAAAGTTTACTCATACATGCTATAGTTAACTATAGTAACAACGATTATAAAGAGGGAACTGCTCCCACCATTTTGTTTTTTACCAGATATTCAGCAATCTGTACTGCATTGGTCGCTGCTCCTTTTCTTAAATTATCTGCTACTATCCAAAGGTTTAACCCATTTTCTATAGATTCATCTCTTCTTATTCTACCGACAAATACTTCATTTTTATTTTTAGCCATAAGTGGCATAGGATATACATTCTTGCTTGGTTCATCTTGGATGACGATGCCTTCTGTATCTGAAAGTAAGGTTCTTAATTCGTCTATATTATAGGCTGATTTAAACTCTACATTAACTGATTCCGAGTGTCCACCATTGACAGGTACTCGGACTGCGGTCGCCGTGATAGCAATATTGTCATCGTTGAGAATTTTTCTCGTCTCGTGTACAAGTTTAAGTTCTTCTCTTGTATAACCATTGTCGTAGAATACATCACAGTGAGGTAGGCAGTTCTCGAAAATAGGGTGGGGATAAGCTGGGGATTCCACAGATTGTCCCTCTTTTTCTTTTTCGTATTGGTCAACAGCTTTTACACCAGTTCCTGTATATGACTGATACGTAGATATGACTAATCTCTTAATGCCATATTTCTTGTGCAATGGTGCCATTGTTGCCACCATCTGGATAGTTGAACAATTAGGATTAGCGATGATTTTATCTGTTTCTGTAAGCAGAGATGCGTTGATCTCTGGTACAACCAGTTTCTTAGTTGGGTCCATTCTCCATGCTGAAGAATTATCAATTACTATCGTTCCTACCTCTGCGAATCTGGGAGCATACTCTTTCGATGTCGAACCTCCTGCTGAGAATATAGCGATATCGGGTTTCATCTCTATGGCTTTTTCCATTCCTACTACGGTATGTTTTTTCCCATTAAGAAGTATTTCTTTTCCTACAGACCTAGGAGAAGCTACTGGGATGAATGTATCATAAGGAAGTTGGGTTTCTTCTAGGACTTCAAGAAGGACTGATCCTACCAGTCCGGTGACTCCTACTACGGCAAGTTTCATAATAATTTATTTTTCTGATATTGATAATGAACAGCAAATATATAGCTATCAAGTAAATGATTACCTTTATTTTACAACTTCAATTATTAAAGTATTGAATTGTCGTATGCATATACCGATTTTAAAGACGATTTTCGCAACCTCTTTTTTACTCTTATATGGGCTTGTAACTGCTCAAATTGTAGAGAATTTTGATGGTGATTTATCCGTGTGGGAAGGTGATGTCAGCGATTTCATGATCAATGACAACAACGAATTGCAGTTAAATACAGAAGGTTCTGGAACCTCTCTAATAACTACACCTGTCGCATTGTCTGGAGATTTTACAATGGAAGTGGATATCTTTCTTGATTTCTCCCCATCTTCTAGCAATAGGACGAACATTTTGTTTTTTTCTGAAGGCATGAATAAGGAGACGGGCAATGGAATAGGAATAAGCATCGGCAAGACCGGAAGCGACGATCCAGTTAACATTGGTTTTTTTAATGCTGGAAATACAGAAGTCTCGTTTTCCGGAAAAACTGGCGGAGTAGGAACTGACCCAGCTATGGTCAGAGTAAGAATAGAGAAAATAAGTGCTCAGTACACAGTTTATACAGATTATGGAAGTGGATTTTTAGAACCTGAAGGAAGTTTTACCGGATCTGAAACATTTGCCTTGAGCAGAATAGGAATAGAATGTATCTATACCTCTTCAAGGAGTAGTGCTTTTTTCTTCGATGACGTTATCGCAATACCATATGAAGAGGATATTACACCGCCACAATTAACAAGTTCACGCGTCCTTTCTGAAGATATGATTGAATTGTGCTTTGATGAAATTCTTGCAGAAGAAGGAAGTGGTGAGGCTATGAATTATTCTTTAGATAATGGGGTAGGAATGGCTCTATCGGCCAGTGTTGTCGACAATTGTGTAGAATTATTATTCGAAAATTCAATAGAAAGCGGCCCTACTTATGTGCTTACTTTTAGTGGAGTAACTGATAGAAATGGTAATGTTGCCAATGGTGAAGTACCTAATATTGTAATTTCAGTAGGTCCATCTCCAAGTGATCTCGTTATTAATGAGATATTGTTCGACCCATTCACCCAAGGTGAAGACTTCGTGGAAATAATTAATAGATCGGACAAGATTCTAAATCTTGCAGGGGTAGAAATACAGAATGCTCAGAGAGAAGAATCGAGAATTATAGATGTAGATGTTTCCCTCCTTCCAGGAGAAATTATAGCATTGACACAAGACAAGAGGCAACTTGAGGAGATATATGATCCCCCTTTAGGTGCTAATATTATAATAACAGCGCTGCCAGCGTTCAATAATGATGAAGGCAATGTATCACTCTTGTGGGATGGTCAAGTAATTGACTCATACGATTATCAAGAAGATTACCATAATGCTTTATTGAGAGACACAGAAGGTGTAAGCCTAGAGAGAATAAGTCCTGATGCTTCTAGTGACGATCCAGGAAACTGGTTGTCTGGAGTATCTGTTACTGGATTCGCTACACCAGGATATAAGAATGCTTCTTTCATAGAATCCATAATGGGCACTGAAGACATATCTCTCAGGAGTGAGGTTTTTACACCAGATGGTGATGGCGTAGATGACCAGTTAGTTATTGATTTCAACATTGAAGAAAATGGTCTACTAGCTCGCGCACGTGTTTTTAATGATCAAGGACATCTTATCAAGGATCTGGTTAATAATGTAACTATCGATAGTGATGGTTTTCTTACATGGGATGGTAGCAATGACGAAGGAAGTCTCGCTAGAATGGGTATATATATCCTCCAGATCGAAGTATTTAATAGCAACGGCTTTCAGAGAAACAAGAAAATGGCGTGTGTATTGGTTAAAGATTTCTGATGACACAGATTTTAGCGTACATTTGCAATTAGCATGGAGCTAGAAAAATATTACAAAAAGACTTCGTTATTTATTTCAGCCTTACTTATTTTGTTTTCCATAGGTATGATTTATCCGATGGGTTTTTCCATTATGGAAGGATTAAGTGTCTATTCATTACAGATCATATTTTTATTCATATTACTAGCTATGATGTTTTTAATCATCGATGCTAAGCGTCTGATGTTTTCATCTCTTTTAGGAGCTGCGATTCTGTGCTTGTTTCTTAAGAACAACTCTAACAGCAATCTGGTTATGCCGGAGGTCAATACAGAAGCCCATATAAGTGTAGCACATTTTAACTTGTCCAGTTTAGAACCAGATGTGAGAAAGCTTTCTGCCATTTTAAATGATACGAATTCTGATGTATTGTCTTTTCAGGAATATACACCAGTATGGAAAGAAATCCTAGATTCTGTTGTGGTTGATTCTCATCCATACGGTATAGATATCATGCGTATTGACCCATTTGGGTTATCGGTGTATTCTAAGGAACCTTTCGATCATATAGATACCAGTTATGTATCTGGAATCCCCATTATCTGTTTCGGCGTGCCTGCTGGTCATGAAACCATAGAACTGGTAAGTACGTATGTATCTCCACCATTAGATGCTTATTCTGAAGGAATTGCAGAAAAGCAACTTTCTGCCATGAATACCATTTTATCTGCTTCTAATTTTCCGCATATGGTTGTAGGGGAATTCAATGACGTATATTGGTCTAATAGGGTTAGAACATTTAGAAACGATAACAACCTGGTCAATAGTCGCAGGAATACAACGGTTACAAACTTAGATATCCCGCTAGATCATATTTTTCACTCAGAATCTTTAGAGTGTATTGAATTCTCAGAAGTTCTTGATATGGAGGATAGAAAAGTAGGAATACTAGGGAATTACCAGATTATCAACCCTTAGACATTTGGTCTCCTAGATCCAGAAGAAGCTCCTTTTAACTTAAATCATGACCTATTTATGCGTAAGATTCTTTACATTTAGTAAGTTGTGAATTGTAAGATGTTTTGCCTTTTTGCTTTTTTATATGGCGAAGTGGTATAAATATTGTGACTTTAATGCATTGTAAGGGTTAGGGAAGAAGTTTCCTGCCACTTTTATATTGATTTTTGATTATCATTAGGATCATTCTATAGCAATTAGAATTACTAGTGATAAGCTCTATAACCACAAGAAACCAAAAAAGGAAAGCCAGACATTAACCGACGTTTTATAGAGCTTATTCCTATTCCTACTAATCAAGAATTCTATTCATTAGAGATTAAATAGACAATTGATTAAAACCGTTACCATATTATTAATTTTTCTTACGCTTGTCAAGAATGTAGATGCTCAGACAGATAATGAGTTTTTGCATAAAATTGCAACGTATAACCACATGATTGGCCATCCTTCAGAGGAACCGACCAACCACTTATATGGTGAATGGTCTTTAAATCATGTAGGGAGAGACCTAACATCAGAAGAAATAAATATTCAAGAAGAGAAAAAGAAGTACATCCAATCTCAGATCGGTAAAGTATCTCCAGATCTTATTTTCCAACAGATGGTGCACTCCCCATTTTCAGAAGAAGAGATTTATCTCCTGCATGAGGAATACGATGAATTAGAATACCATAGCCCTTACGGCCGTCAGGTTATGGAGATTGTAAAATATGTAGAAGCAAAAAAAGAAATAATCGGTAAGAGCTTTCCTAGGATAACAATGGTGGACGTAGATTCATTGACT
>CALIQO010000436.1 GCA_938044055.1 uncultured Saprospiraceae bacterium | reverse complement strand
GGAAGTCATAGCAATTAGAAACCATAAATGGAATCAATCCAGTATGGTGATCATGACAGTGAATTACATCCGGTTTTTCTACTATATCATTTTTCCAGGCTAGATATGCTCTCGCAAATGATACATACCGCTCTACTTCATCTCTAAAAAAATGTCCATTCTCATCAGCATACACACCTGCTCGATCGAATTTTCCAGGAATATCAATCACATACATATCGTAGCCTAGTGGATTTCCATTAACCCTCTGTATGGTAAAACGGACTGGTTCTGAACCTAGATAAAATCCTCCTTCGTATACTGGGGTATAGGATTGCTGAGTAAACCAGGGCATATAGTACTTCGGGATAATAACCGTAACATTTGCCTTGAGCTTATTAATATATCTCGGAAGCGAACCTACAACATCCCCTAGTCCTCCAGTCTTAGCTGCTGGATAGCACTCTGCTGAGACAAATTCAATTTCCATTTTTCTCTTTCCCATGTCCCTTTCTACAATTAAAAGTTGAAATTTTTCGAATCTCATTAAAGTAATTCAATTCTCTGTTATGGCCTAATTGTCAAGATTATTTTTCTGATAATAATAAGAGAATCTTCATTTTACAGGATAGAAGAATCGATTTCCATATTTAAAACGTTATATAATTAATAAAAAACTACACAATGAAGATTCTTATGGTATGCCTAGGGAACATCTGTCGTTCTCCTCTGGCAGAAGGAATTATGAAGAAAATGGCTGAAGAAAATGGACTTAATTGGGAAATAGATTCAGCCGGTACTGGAGGGTATCATCAAGGAGATCTACCCGATAGCAGATCTGTAGAAGAAGCTGCTAAGCATGGAATTGATATCACAGATCAACGGGCACGAAAATTTAGAAAAAATGACTTACAGGCTTATGATTTAATTCTGGCTATGGACCAGCAGAATTACAGAGACATTCTCATGCATGCACAATCAGAAGAAAAAGAAAAAGTACATCTAATCTTAAATTTTACACATCCAGGTGAGAACAGGGCTGTTCCAGATCCTTATTACGGTGGAGGATTCGATCATGTATATAATATGTTACATTCCGCTTGCGCAAATGTGTTAACTACGTATCAATGAGGACATCTAAACGCCTAACATTGTTAATTTTTATCTAATTGCCTTAACTTGTAACAATAAATGTAAAAAGCGCTGGTTTTATATTTCGACAGTTGTAGCGTATGAAAATTGTTTTAATAATTACTTTGGTCTTATCCCTAATGTCTTTTGATGGTGTCGAAACTTACGACAACATCAACAAGGACTATATTCTTAATAAAGTAAATTCTCTTCGCGCTTCTGGCTGTTATTGCAACAACAAATACATGAAACCAGTCGGCCCATTAAGGTGGGATAAAAAACTGTATCGATCAGCACTGGAACATGCCAAGGATATGAGCAGAAACGATTATTTCTCACATTTTTCTAAAAGAGGAGAAGATATAGGTGACAGGCTTGACTTACATGGGTATAACTGGCAAGTAGCTGGAGAAAATCTCGGTGAAGGCCAGCATCATTTCTCTGAAGTACTAAGAGACTGGAAAGAATCGTTCAGTCATTGCAAGATGCTTATGAATCCTAAAGTCGAGGATATGGGCGTTGCTAAATACGGAAAATACTGGGTTCAACACTTCGGAAAAAAGCTTCCAGATGGAGCTACAGCTAAAAAATAATCGATTCTCCACATCCTGTAGATAAATAGTCGCAATAAGTATACTTCCCTAAGTACCTTAATTACTACCTTTGCCGCCTTTCTAAGCATACATACTACAGATGTCAACTAAAAAGATTTCTTCTGCCCTTATTTCCGTTTTTCACAAGGACGGCCTCGACAATATAGTTAAGATGCTCCATGAGCAAGGAGTGACCATATATTCTACAGGTGGAACGCAGAAGTTTATTGAAAATCTAGGAATTCCAGTTTCTAGAGTTGAAGACCTCACTTCATACCCCTCCATTCTTGATGGCAGAGTAAAAACCTTACACCCTAAGGTATTCGGAGGCATTCTAGCCAGAAGAGCAGCAGATCATCAGAGTCAACTAGAGCAATATGAAATTCCAGAAATTGATCTAGTCGTTGTAGACTTATATCCTTTTCAGGAAACGGTGAAATCAACTTCTGAAGAAAATCTTATAATTGAGAAGATAGATATCGGAGGGATATCTCTGATACGAGCTGCAGCTAAGAATTATCAGGATGTCGTGGTTGTACCTAGTAATGATGAATATACGATTCTAGAAAAGATACTATCAGAGAAAAATGGTTCTACAGAATTAAAAGATAGAAAGGAACTTGCAAGAAGGGCTTTCAGAGTATCATCAGATTATGATGTTGCTATCTTTAATTACTTCGATGAAGAAAGAGGGATAGACTCTTTTAAGCAATCTTTCCATACACCTTCTGTATTGCGATATGGTGAAAACCCACATCAGCAAGGAATATTCTTCGGCGAACTTAACAGTATGTTTCATAAGCTAGGAGGTAAAGAGTTATCTTTTAACAATCTAGTAGATGTAGATGCAGCTGTTAATCTCATGTCAGAATTTCAGAAGGATGAGCCTACAATAGCCATACTTAAGCATACCAATGCGTGCGGTCTTGCAACTAGATCTACCGTTCTAGAAGCATGGACAGATGCACTGGCTGGAGACCCTGTATCAGCATTCGGTGGAATACTTATAAGTAATTCCGAGGTAGATAGTGATACAGCAACTGAAATAAACAAGATATTCTACGAAGTGGTTATTGCACCATCGTTTACAGAAGATGCTCTTGCCATTCTACTTTCTAAGAAAAAAAGAATCGTCCTTCAGATCAATGAATTCCGCACCCATAAGAGAAGCCATAAAAGCCTTCTTAATGGTGTTATCGTTCAGGATACCGATTTAAAACTGGAGTCATCAGGGGATTTAGAAGTAAAGACAACAGCTCAACCTACTGAAGCACAGATAAAGGATCTTTTATTTGCAAATAGGCTGGCCAAGCACCTCAAATCTAATACGATTGTCCTTGCAAGAGGAAATCAATTATTAGGCATGGGATGTGGACAGACTTCTAGGGTAGATGCCTGTAAGCAAGCCATAGATAAAGCAATAAGGATGGGTTTCGATCTTACTGGTGCTGTAATGGCGTCAGATGCTTTCTTCCCATTTCCAGATTGTGTAGAAATTGCACATGGAGCTGGAATTGCTGCTGTTATCCAACCAGGAGGGTCCATTAAGGACAACTTGAGCATAGATTATTGCAATGCGCATAATATCCCGATGGTTTTTACGGGTGCTAGACATTTCAAACATTAATATGAAGTATAGCTTGTGCATAGACATGGGCAATACCTGGGTGAAGTATGCAATTATTTCTCAGGATAATAAGAAAGTACAGTCCTATGATCGGACTAAAAACTTTTCTAAACGCATGCTGGCTAAGCTATATAAGAACTATAAGCCTTCTGGCTGCATATTATCGTCAACTAGAGATATAACCAAGGAAGCCTTAGCACTTTTAAAAAAGAAAAAGAATTTCATACTGCTTACCCATAAAACAGAGGTTCCTATCATCAATGGATATGACACTCCTGGAACACTAGGAAAAGATAGGCTTGCTGCAGTTATAGGCGCACATGCTTTATACCCTGCGCATCCATGCCTGGTTATCGATCCAGGAACTTGTATCACTTATGATGTTATTACCCAAGATGGAAAGTACCTTGGAGGCAATATATCCCCTGGATATTATATGCGAAGACAGGCTATGCACCGCTATACAGATAAGCTTCCGCTGGTAGATGCAAAAGAAAATAACCCATTATTAGGAACCTCAACTGTTAAAGCAATGCAAAATGGTGCTTTTTACGGTACAACTGGGGAAATCGAATCGTTTATCCGCTGGATAAAGAAAGATTTTACCGGAATAAAGGTCTTAATGACAGGAGGAGACGCAGAAATGTTTGCAAACCATCTTAATTCTAAGATATTTGTGCTCCCAAATCTAGTAATGATTGGTCTAAATGAAATTTTGACATACAATGCACCTTAGATATATAATAACCCTAATTGCTTTTTCTGCCTTCCATATGCTATATGGTCAAGGTTACGACAACTCTCCATACTCCAGGTTTGGACTAGGCGATCCTGTCAATAATAATCTTTTCCATTCAAGACAGATGGGAGGATTAGGAGCAGCTTATAACGATCCTTACCACATCAATATAGTTAATCCTGCTAGCTACAGTCGATTAAGGGCTATCTCATTTGACTTAGGAGTATACGGTCAGTTTTCCTCGTTATCTTCAGAAGGTCAGAGTGACAACGTTTCAAGTGGAAATATTGAATACATATCTTTCGGTATCCCACTCTCCAATCCTGTTAATGAGATTCTGGAAAGAGAAGAAAGAAATTACAGCCTAAGTATGGCTTTTACTTTAATGCCTCATACCCGCGTAGGGTATAATATCAGTTCATTTGAGGATACAGAGAATTTCGGAACCATAGAGAGGAATTTTAGAGGAGAAGGTGGGTCCTTTAAGTTTTTATGGGGAAATTCGGTTAGATATAAAGATTTTTCTTTCGGTATAAACCTTGGTTACCTTTTCGGTAAGATCAATTACGAAAGGAATGTATTATATGATCCTTCGGAATTCGCCTTTAATAACTTGTTTACGACAGAGTACAGCCTATCTGGGGCACTATATAATGTAGGTTTTCTATATTCTGGTATACTCAATAAAAAACAACTCGAAGAGAGAAAAAATGTAAATGCTAAGAGATTGAGTGTTGGAATCCATTTTGGTTCACAGACCAGTTTCAGCACAAAAGGCAGAATATCAGAAATTGCGCTTCAGCAAGTTTCAAGTAATCAAGTAATCAGCGATACACTTAGATTCGTAACAGGACTAGAAGGACAAGGTACATTACCAGGTGAGCTTGGTCTAGGATTGATGTACAACTATGGTGAGAAGTATTCCATAGGAGCTAACTATTCTACGACTTTCTGGTCACAGTATGAAAATGATTTAAACCCTTCTACCCTTTCTGATGCAAGAACCATAAGTTTAGGAGGATCATTCAGACCTAATTTTCAGTCTCAGGATAGTTATTGGGATAGGGTTTATTATAGAGCAGGAGTTTACCATACTAAGGATCCGAGAACAATCAACAATGAAGCGGTTAGTTCTTATGGCATAAATTTCGGACTGGGTCTGCCATTCATCTATCAACGAAAAATTTCTCATGCTAATCTAGGACTAGAATTAGGTAGAAGAGGACAGAATACTGCCATTACTGAATCCTATCTGAGGGTTACCCTTGGATTCAACTTTAATGATACAGATTGGTTTTTGAAGCGGAAATACGATTAAAAAGTTGTTAAATGTGCCATTTGTCGGAATGATCTACTCATTTCTATGCTTTTTATGTTTAGTTGATTTACTATTTTGCAGATCTATTACCTATTTTTACCAGCCTCATTAAATATGAGGATATTTTATTGAACTAGATCAAATAAAAGAATTGTGATGAAACGAATAATTTCTCCCTTCATTCTTATGTTAATTTTTGGACTAAGTACTAACCACCTTAGTGCTCAATGTGCAACATGGGAAGGAAATGCTAAGATAGATG
>CALIQO010000435.1 GCA_938044055.1 uncultured Saprospiraceae bacterium | reverse complement strand
TTTATCGATCCACCACCGAATAAAAACAGGATACCTACAACAAGTAAGGTTGTGAAAGAGGTAATAACTGTTCTTGAGAATGTACTGTTGATGGCCATGTTGATTACTTCATCCTTAGACTTATTAGTATAAATACCTAAGAATTCTCTTATTCTATCGAATACTACAACAGTATCATTGATAGAATAACCAATCACTGTAAGAATGGCGGCAATGAATGCTTGATCAATCTCTAGTGTGAATGGCATGAATTTCCAGCAAAGCGAAAATATTCCCAATACAATAAGTGAATCGTGGAACAATGCTGCAACCGCTCCTAATGAGTACTGCCACTTGTTAAATCTGATGAATATGTAAAAGAAGATAAGCAACAATGCAATGATACCTGCCTGGTACGAACTCTTCTTAATGTCATCCGCAATTGTAGGTCCTACTTTACTTGAAGCAGTTATATGTGGAATACCTGTTGCTTCCGCATCGGAAAATTGTTCAAGCGTATAAGATCCGCCTGTCAATTGCTTTACACCATTGTATAATGCAGCAGTAACTTCATCAGCAGCTTCCTGCCCTTGCTCTTCAATTTTATAATCGGTTACAATCTGGAATGTATTAGCAGTAGAAACCGATTTCACAAGAGGAGCACTTCCTTCGAAAAATTCTGCAAGTCCAGTGCCTACCTGATCATTGGTTAATTGATCATCAGCAAACTGTACATTGTAACTGTATCCACCTTTCAGTTCGACTCCTAAATCAAACCCGTTAGTCGCCATGGAAATTATACCAGCTGTAATTAATACACCCGATATAACGTAAGCTATTTTTCTTTTTCCTATCCAGTCAATCTTAAGATTAGCGAATGCATTTTTACTCGCTCCAGTCCAGAAGGTTAGGTTTCTATCTTTAGATGTATAACCATCTATCATCAACTTACCGAATAAAACTGCTGTCAATAGTGAAGAAATTACACCTATTATCAATACAACTGCGAATCCCTTGATCGGTCCTAAACCGAAATACGCTAGAACGAATGAAGACAACAAGGTTGTCACATTGGCATCGATGATGGCAGAATAAGAATTCTTAAACCCATCCGCAATACTGGACAACAGTGTTTTTCCGGCTCGGAGTTCTTCTCGAACCCGCTCAAAGATGATCACGTTAGCATCGACGGCCATACCGATCGTCAATACAACACCGGCTATACCAGGTAAGGTAAGTACTGTACCTATCGATGATAAGGCTCCGAATATAAATATAAGGTTTACAATCAAGGCTATGATTGAAACAATACCTGCTCCTCCATAGTATAAGATCATAAACAACAATAACAATCCGAAACCGATGGCCATTGCAGTGAAACTGCTCTTAATGTTATCCGCACCTAGAGAAGGTCCTACTGTTGTCTTCTGTATGATCTGGGTCTTGGCCGGAAGTTTTCCTACTTCTAAGATACTTGCGAAGTCATTGGCTTCTTGCACTGTATAATTTCCATCTATGGAAGATCTTCCTCCAGTAATGGGTCCTCGTACTCCCGGTGCAGAAACCACCTCGTTGTCAAGTACGATACCTATTTCTCTATTTCCTTGTTGAGCTGCTCTTGTAGTCATCTCTGCCCACTTCTTAGCACCTCGCTTATCCATGGATAGAGATACAGCAGGTTGATTCGTCTCTGGGTCTGGCTGATATGCGGCCTTGGTTACGACATCTCCTTCAAGTGGCGCTTTTTCAGATCCTGGTTGCATCTTAATTAGATACAACTCATACTTTCCTAGGGGATCTCCTGTATTGTAATCCTGAGCTTCTGCTCTTGTCCAGAGAAACTTAGAGTTAGCAGGGAATAAATTCTTTACTGTAGGATCATTTAACATTTCGGAAATGACTGTAGTCTGGTTTCTGTCCGCAAGGCCCATAACTGGATTCCCCCTCTGTCCTTGATTTAAAGCCAGCTTGCTGAGCAGTGGTCCTCCTTGTGAGAAAGGATCTACAGGAACATCCACAACTTGCATTACTGTATCAAAACCGCTAATAGAATCACCTACAATTTGCTCTACTGAATCTTTTCTAGTTTCATTAGATTCTACTCGGAGGCTGGCAGCTAGTCTAGCATCTGCTTGCTGGAATGCATTCATTATACCTGGATCGGTATATCTATAAACATCCCAGAACTCTAGCTGTGCACTAGCCTGTAAGAACTCTTCCGCCCTTTTTGGGTTTTCGATTCCAGGTAGCTCCACTAGAATAAGATCTCTTCCAGCATCTAGTGAGATATTGGGCTGTGCGACACCCAGCTTATCTATTCTTTCTTTCAGCATGGTAAAAGTCAAGCCCACTGTTTCATCGGCTTTATCTCTTAATATTCTTTCTACTTCTCCGTCAGAAGAATCTGCATTAATCCCTTCTAGCAATTCACTTCTAAAGAACAATCTAGCTAGTTTTTTTCCTTCACCTAGCTTTTGATACTCTTCTACGAAAAGTGTAACAAAATTAGATTGCGAATTTTTTAGTCTTTCATTGGCTGCAGCAAGTGCCCGCAGAAATGTTTCATCCTTATTGTTGGTACCTGCTAGTGTGGTCAACAATTCTTCTAGATTCACTTGAAGTACAGCAGACATTCCCCCTTTAAGGTCAAGGCCCAGTGCCAACTGACGAGATTTTAATTCGCTGTACGTATAATCCTTAACAAGAGGTATCGAAAATACCACATCACTTGATATAGAATCTAGGTATCTTGCTCTCGCAATTCCATAAGATGCCTTTTTATCAGCGTCTAGACTATTCGCAGAAGCTACTTCTGCATAGTTATCTGCAGCTGTCTCAACTCGACCTGTAGGTATAAAATAGCATAATTGGAATACCGATACTAGGGCAACCGCTATAAGAAGAACCTTTACTAATCCTTTTCCTTGCATTATTGTTTAATTCTGAAATGAAGCTTAAGCAATACAACTTGTACTCTAAATTACTGTTATACAAGTGTTTATAATTAATATTTTAAGAAAATATATCTCAACTATTTCTAGGTAAAAATTTCCTTAGTGAAAAAACGGTGCAAATATAAGGGTTTTACCCATTATACTTGAATAAAGAGGGGTCAAATAAAGGAAGAATGCGATATAGATATAATGTATTTCTAAATTAAGTTACTGCACTTAACCAACAATTTTATATATTGAGATCGCCTAGCAAGGCACTACCCATTATCATATCTAGATTTTATTATTCATTAATCACTAATTATAATTATTACATCATGGGATTGTTTTCGTTTTTAAAAGGAGCAGGAGCTAAAATTCTAAATAAGGAAGATGATGCAGCTGCAAAGCGTGCAGCAGAAGAAGCTGCGGAAGAAAAAAGAGAAGATTTATTAAAATCGATCGTTCAGAGTACTGGACTTACTATTGACAACTTAGAAATAGAGGTAGATGGTGAGACAGTAACTGTATATGGTCAAGCAGATTCGCAATCAGAGAAAGAAAAAGCGGTCCTTGTACTTGGCAATATTGAAGGTATAGGAGCTGTGGATGACAGAATATCAGTTGTCAACCCAGAACCTGAAGCAGTGTTCTATGAAGTTCAGAAAGGAGACTCACTTTCTAAAATTGCTAAAGAGCACTATGGAGATGCTATGAAGTACATGGCTATATTCGAAGCCAATCAGCCTATGCTGAAAGATCCTAATATGATATATCCAGGTCAGACACTCAGAATACCTGCTCAATAAAGAAAATATCTATACCTATAAAAGGCAACCAACACACACTTGGTTGCCTTTTATATTATCTATTTAATCGTTGTAAGAATTGAACCTCTTGATGAGGATTCTGGTTAGTATATAGACCATGGATAAAAACCCGATTGACAAAGATAAGATTGCAGAGAATCCACATCTATTGCCTTATGCGCATCATGTAGGCAGTGCCATCATACGCCCTATTGACAAAGGAAAAGAAAAAGGGCTTTCCATGACAGCCATGTATCAGCAGACTGAAAGTTCACTTACTCAGATTAAAGAACAAGTAGAAACGCTTATAAAACAAGCCCAAGAAATTCATGATCGCATCGATCTTTCTGAAAAGATATATGAGTCAGAAGTCGGATTTAGACCATTAATAGGCCAGGTATATCACTTGTATAAGAAAAAAGATGGCAAGTCCGTTATATCTCTAATTTCTCCAGTTGAGTGGAATGAAAAGTGTCCATATGATTTCATCGCAAGTATGCGTATGCTGGCAGACCACACCTGGGACATCTTAGAAAAAGGAACAGCCTATACGGAAAGATTTAAAACGGATAAATAAAACTCTGTTTGAAACGGAAGCGGCTGAGGGCTTCAAAACCCTCATGCCACTTCTCTTCATGTGGTTAACAGCAACCAGGGAAACAGCATAAACTGTCACCTAGTGCAATCAACACTTGATAAATACTTGCGTTCATAAAAACTCTGTTTGAATCCGGAGGAAAATCCTCCGAAAAGGTTAATAATAAAAATTACCAACTTGCTGCAAGCTTACTTATTTAAACCCCATAGCAGGTGCTAGGATCTTACTCATTGTTCCATTAAGCATATCTGTTTTAATCAAGGATAGGCAACACAATTCTTCCCCATCCGTACAACTTATTATGGCAAATTTTTCTGAGGAACTGAGGTTAAACTTTTTTCTCAATTCTTTCGGAATAACCAATTGTCCACGGTCATCGAAACTGACAACTGCTTCTAATTGACAACACTGTTTATTGTTCTTTTCCATAATCCAAATATACGTATTATTCTGATATTTCTGATATTTCAGAATTTTATTTAATAAAACTTTAAACCCTTTATTGGATTTCATGTTTCATATAAGTGTTTTAATAATTTATGTTTGCCGATGTCGAATTCAATTCTAGGAATCTTCCTTAATCAGCATCACTTCTAGATTCAATTATTGTGAAACAGGGAGTCTATTTTATTAATAGAATCAGAAGGAATTGATATTATGCTATTAAACCACATTTATATTTAAATAAAAGATTTAGTTACTTTACTGCTATATGGTAGGATGGAGATTTTCAGAATTTATACCTAGTCCGGATGGTCACAATCCATTCGAGCGTTTATTGAAACTCTTTAAGGAGTTACTTGTACATACAAGTGGTGATGTATCTGAAGCTTTATCTTGGCTGACAGAACTTGACAAGCAATACGACTTAACTACTCCTGACTACGGGATCTCAGATTTCATAGAAGACCTTAAAGACAAAGGCTATATCAGTCGAGAAGGCGGGAAAAACGGAAACCAACCTCCGGTATACAATCCGACAAGTAAAATGGAGCTTGCACTCAGAAGGCAAGCACTTGATGACATCTTCGATCAATTGAAAAAATCTAAAAGAGGGAATCATACAACTAAGTCCACCGGTTCTGGAGATGAGACTACTTCAGAGACTAGGCCCTTTTCATTTGGCGACAGCCTAGACAAGATTGCCATGTCAGAATCCTTGCGTAATGCACAGATCAATAACGGCATAGATCAGTTCATTCTTACCCAAGATGATTTAGAAGTTCATGAGACATACTATCAGTCAAGAACAAGTACTGTTCTCATGATTGATATATCCCACAGTATGATACTATATGGGGAAGATCGGATTACGCCCGCTAAGAAGGTTGCTATGGCGCTTTCTGAATTGATCATTACTCGATACCCTAAGGACACACTCGACATCATAGTTTTCGGCAATGACGCCTGGCAGATTGAAATAAAAGATTTACCCTACTTGCAGGTGGGACCTTACCACACCAACACCGTTGCAGGACTGGAGCTTGCCATGGATATTCTCAGAAAAAGAAAAAATCCCAACAAACAGATCATGATGATAACAGATGGAAAGCCCACCTGTATAAAGAAAGGAAAGAAGTATTTCAAGAACAGTTTCGGTCTGGATAAGAATATACTCAACAGAACGCTTGCTCTGGCTGTAAAGTGCAGGAAATTACATATCCCTATTACTACTTTCATGATTGCAAGAGATCCATACTTGGTTCAGTTCGTCGATCAATTTACCAAATCTAATAACGGTAAGGCGTTCTACTCTTCTCTCAAGGGGTTAGGGGAATTTATTTTTATGGATTACAAGCAGAATAAGAGAAAGGAAAGAAGATAACAATTAAAAAAAAGACCATTGAACATAGATAAAATCAAGAACTTAAGAGACTTAAAAAAGTCCAAGTATCAATCGCATTCGATTAAATCAGAATTGCGAAAGAACTTAATAGTTAAGTTAAAGAATAAAGAAAAAGTATTCGAAGGAATAGTCGGTTTCGATGACACCGTCCTTCCGGATATAGAGAGGGCAATTCTAGCTCAACACAATATATTACTGCTGGGTCTGAGAGGTCAAGCTAAAACTAGAATCGCTAGATTACTTGTAGAATTACTAGATGAGTATACTCCTATCGTTTCAGGTTCAGAATTAAATGATGATCCACTGAATCCATTATCAAGGTATGCCTTAGATCTTATAAAAGAAAAAGGTGACGACACACCGATCAGCTGGCTCCACCGGTCTGAAAGATATGTAGAAAAACTAGCCACACCAGATGTAAGTATTGCCGATCTTATAGGAGATGTAGATCCTATAAAAGCAGCAACACTTAAACTCCCCTATTCTGATGAACGGGTCATTCATTATGGACTTGTACCTAGAGCGCACCGATCCATATTCGTCATCAATGAGCTGCCAGATTTACAGCCTAGAATCCAAGTATCTCTATTTAATATACTGCAAGAAGGAGATCTTCAGATCAGGGGATTTAAGTATCGATTGCCTCTGGACCTGCATTTCGTCTTTACGGCTAATCCAGAAGACTACACCAATCGGGGTTCTATCATTACACCACTTAAAGACAGGATTGAAAGTCAGATACTTACCCACTACCCTAAGACCATAGAGATTTCACGTTCTATAACCAAGCAGGAAGCGCGTATATCTGAAGACCAGCAAGTCGTCACTATAAGTCCCCTATTAGAAGAATTGCTTGAGACCATTACATTTAAAGCCAGAGAGAGTGATCTGGTGGATGATAAAAGCGGTGTTTCTGCGAGACTAAGCATTTCTGCTAAAGAGCTACTCGTCTCTGCAGCGGAAAGGAGGATGCTTCTTAATGGAGAAAAAACAACGGACGCTAGGATTACAGACTTATGGGGAGTTGTCCCTGCCATTACTGGAAAGGTAGAGCTCGTCTATGAAGGTGAGCAGATCGGCCCATATGCAGTTGCGATTGACCTTTTCCAAGAAGCGATTGCAGATATTTTCCTAACTATATTCCCTAAACCTGATGAGTATGACAAAGGTGTTGAGAACGATTTATATGGAACAATCAGGGCTTGGTTTTCTGGAGGAAATGTATTAGATCTTCACAACGATTCCTCTAATAAAGATTTCAAGAAGTCACTCAATGAAATAGCTGGCCTAGAGCGCATGGTTGGTTCCTATACTGTTGCTAAAAATTCGAAACTCTTGATTATGGAATTGGTTGTATTTGCATTAGCTAAGTTCGATGTTATCAATCAGAACATACTTGAGAATAACTTCACATTTGAAGATCCGCTATCAGATATTTTTGATGGACTAGAGGATTAAGCAAGCTATAGTTATTAGGAAGAACATGTGGTTTTTCTTACTTTTCGGCCATGACGGAAAATGAAAAACTGAAAGCTGCATTGGATTTCAACCCTTCCTTTAAAGAAGGTGTATACCTTTTAAGAGAACTGGCAGTTTCAGCAGGACTAAAAGAAGCGTATAAATGGAAGATGCCTGTGTACATGCACAATGGCAAGAACCTCGTGAGCATAGGTTCTTTCAAGAATCACTTCGGCATGTGGTTTTTTAATGGTTCCTTATTGAGTGACCCAGACAAGATCCTCGAGAATGCTCAATTAGGAAAAACCAAGTATATGCGTCATGTGAAATTCACAAGCAATCAGCAAGTGAATAAGGCACAGATCTCGGCATATCTTCAAGAAGCAATAAGTATTGCCCATGCCGACAAGCCTAAGGTTACCCCTTCTGCCTCAAATAAAAGACCGATTATAGTGCCCGCTGAGATAGAAGAAGCATGTACTTCAGATTCAAATTTTAATGTGTCCTGGGAAGCGCTCACTCAAGGCAAAAAAAGAGAATACGCTGATTATATTTTAGAAGCCAGAAGACCAGCAACTAAAAAAAGAAGAATGAAGAAAATAACTCCTCTTATTCTAAAAGGAGAAGGCCTTCATGATAAGTATAAAAAGTAACCCTACCCTACGGCAACATGTAGAGGTAAGCCAAAACTGAAACTTGTTCCTGAATTCACTTTACTCTGAACGTCGATACTTGAATCATGCATCTCTATGATCTTCTTAGCAATGGCAAGACCGAGTCCCAGCCCTTTTCCACTTTTCTTATTAACACTGGAAGACTTATACCTCTCAAATATGGCGGAGAGATCTTCTTCTGCTATTCCTACTCCTGTATCTGAAATCTGAAATTTAACGATATCACTTTCCTTTCCGATGGAAATACTGATATTTCCACCATCAGGTGTAAACTTAAGCGCATTGTCTAGAAGGTTCTGAATAACCCTTTCTACCAAGGATATATCGCCATAGCAGAGTCCTGCAGAATTCATGCGCTTCAAGGATAGAGAAATATTCTTTTTATTAGCAAGAACTTCATAGCTTGATATTAAATCTGAAGCCAACTCATCTAGCGAGAAAGGCTCTTTTACCAGCTCGATCTGATTAGATTCGAGTTTAGATAATTCAAAGAGCTGGTTTATCAATCCTTCAAGTCTAGTTGTACTATCGTGGATATTGTTTAGGTATTTTTCCTTTTCTATTTCCGATAATGACTTTCCTTTTAAGTTTAAGGTTTCGCTATATCCTTTTATTACTGATAGTGGAGTTCTTAAATCATGGGAGACATTGGCTATGAGTTCTTTTCTGAAATTATCAACTTCTTTAATTTTATTAAAC
>CALIQO010000434.1 GCA_938044055.1 uncultured Saprospiraceae bacterium | reverse complement strand
GCCTAATCCCACTTGACCGATGACTTTAAAGATGCCCTTAAGACCATCCTTATTCTTACGGAACACCTTGATGTAATCATCAGCGAATCCGATAAGAGCCATCCACACGGTACTGACAATCATCAGTATGATATAGATGTTGTCTAATCGAGCAAACAAAAGACATGGAATCAATGTACCTAGGATGATTATAAACCCTCCCATGGTAGGTGTCCCTTCCTTCTCTTTCTGACCATCCAGACCTAAATCCCTGACAGTCTCTCCTACTTGCAATTTTTTCAAAGAACGAATGATCCTACCTCCAAAAACCAGAGATATGATCAGTGAAACAATAATCGCTGCACCTGATCTGAAAGAGAGATACTGAAAGAGACCAGCTCCTGGCCAGTCACCCGTTTCTTTCAAATAATCAAATAAGTAATACAGCATGTATAGTAATATCTATTAGTCAACTTTATTTTTTCAGTTCTCAATCATTCAAGTTTTAAAAACTTAACAGCGCAGTAGGTATACCGAAGTCTTTACCCGCATTGACCTGCTGCGACTGTTAAAACCAACCTGAGAATGATAATAGAACCTAATCTTTAATCATTGCAGACAACAGGTCTGCAACAACTTTTTTATCATCGAATGGGAACTTCTTCCCATTTATATCTTGATATTTCTCATGGCCCTTTCCGGCTATGAGAATTACATCCTGCCCTTGTGCAAGTCGACATGCGGTCTTGATTGCTTGCTTGCGATCTGTTATCCGCAATATGTTTTCTTGCATTAAATTTTCAATTCCTTCTTCCATCTGATCTAGAATTTCTTCTGGATCTTCTGTCCTCGGATTGTCACTTGTCAGTATACATGTATCTGACCATTGATTAGCAATCTGAGCCATGATGGGACGCTTCGTTTTATCGCGATCACCTCCACAGCCTACAACTGTTATAATTTTAGACTTGGGAGATTTTACTTCATTTATGGTTGCCAGCACATTCTTAAGTGCGTCCGGCGTATGAGCATAATCTACTATCGCAGATACTCCGAGTCTATCTACATTCACAACATCAAATCTCCCTTCTACACTACCTTGAGAACTCAGGGCTACAAGGACTTCATCCGATTTCATTCCCAACTCAATTGCAATGGCATACACCAGTAATAAGTTGTAAGCATTGAATTTGCCGCAGAGCGGAAAGTGAACATTGATACCATTGATATCCATGTGCAATCCTAACAATGAATTCTGCAGAACTTTCCCCTTATAATCAGAGGGCGTTGTCAGTCCATAAGACTTCTTACTAGCTGATGTATTCTGAAGCATGACACTTCCATTGCGGTCATCAACATTGGTAATAGCTATAGCCTTGTCAGGCAAATGATCGAAAAACTTCTTCTTAGCTGCCAGGTATTCCACAAAGGATCCATGGTAGTCAAGATGGTCGTGAGTCAGGTTAGTAAAACCTGCTATGTCATATTCCAATCCGGCTATCCGTCCCTGATCAATGGCATGTGAACTTACTTCCATAATGGCGTAGTCACATCCCGCTTCTACCATTTCTGCTAGAACACCGTTAAGGGTGACAGGATCTGGAGTAGTTAAGGTTGCTGAGCTTGATTCCACACCGATCGTATTCTTGATCGTAGAAAACAATCCCGCCTTGTACCCCAGCGAAGTAATCAGATTATGTAGAAGTGTGGCGACGCTGCTTTTACCGTTGGTCCCTGTAACACCAATCAAATTCAAATCATTACTAGGCCTACCGTAAAAATTATGCGCCAAGTTCCCTATGAACTCTTCGGCACGTGTATAATGTACCATTACCACATCTTCCCATGATCTTTCAAGCAGATACTCCACAAAGAAGATTCGAGAACCAGCTTCGTAAGCACTGTCTATAAATTCATGTCCATCTCTAGCTGATCCTTTTTTAGCAATAAATGCTATTCCAGGTCCGGCGAGACGAGAATCTAGAGTGATTCCATTAAGCTCGGCATGCCTCTCTCCCTCTATGCGGAGGATATTTTTTTCGGGCAGTATGTCAAACAACTTTTGCGTACTCAATTGTACATATATTCTTAAATGATCTAATTCAATACCAACTTGATGGGCTTGCCATCGTTTTTCTTTCCTGGCGTAAGCGATTGAGTAATAACTTTTCCTACTCCTTCTATGCTTACTCCTATTCCTAGATTTTCGAGAACATAAAGTGCATCTCGCACTCCCATTCCTCGCACATCAGGAACCAATGATCTTTTTATCTTTTTAGCATCAATAATCATCTTTGATTCGAATGGATCAACTTCAACCCAGGTTGATTTACTTTTATTCTTATATCCCAGATCCACATAGTCAAATATGGTTTGATAGTCTTTCTTATACCCTACTCCTGATGATGGCATCTTAGGTCCATCTAAGCTTTCATTGAGGTAGGCTATTTCTTCTTGAATCTCTAGATCCAAGTAGGTGATTTTCTCCGCTATCTCCTTAAAAACTGGAGCCGCCACACTTCCGCCATAATACTTTCCTTGTGGCTCATATATGACAACCATAATTGAGTACTTAGGCGTTTCAGATGGAAAGTATCCTGCGAACGAAGCATTGTATCTCCGTTCTCCTTCCTCTGCATATCCGACAACCGCTGTCCCTGTTTTCCCAGCCATGGTTACCATGTCTGATCTTAGGTTTTTAGCAGTTCCTCTTTCAACTACACCTTCCAGTAATTTCTGTGCTTTCTTCGCAGTATTGGTTGAAACTATCCTGTGATTGAGCACTTGTGGTTTATAGTTTTTTACAATTTCAGACCTTCGTTGCACAGAAGAAACCAAGTATGGTTTCATCATTTTTCCACCATTGGCTACGGTATTGTATATATTCAATACTTGTAGCGGTGTCATATGCAATTCGTACCCATGCGCCATCCATGGTATAGTTGTTCCATACCAGACTTTTTTATCCTTTACTGGATCCTTGATGTAGGGATTAGGTTCTCCTTTTATCTGTATTCCTACTGGCTTAGAAAATCCAAAGTCATGCAGATATTTTATAAACTTTTTTCTCCCTTCTTTATCACCGAAGACTTCTTGAGCTAAGGTTGCAATCCCTACATTGGAAGAAATCTCAAATGCTTCTTCCAGGTTCGAAAAAGTAATTCCATGCTGGTGAGAATCATACATAGTGAGGTTATGAAATTTCTTTTTCCCTCCGTTTAGATTCACCTTAGTATCCAGGTCAACTTCTCCACTTTCTAACATAGCAAGTGTACTTGCTAGCTTAAATGTAGATCCCGGTTCAGTATTGCGACCAACTGCATAGTTGTATACTTCAGCTAATCCACCACCACTCGTTCTACCTAGATTAGCAATGGCTTTTACAGCACCAGTCTTCACTTCCATTACTATAGCTGTTCCAGCAAGCGCTTCATACTTAGTCACTGCAGACTTTAAAGCTTGATGAGCGATGTCTTGCATAGTAACGTTAATGGTTGTATGCACATCGTCTCCTCGCTTAACTTCGTGCTCCATCAAGTCGTGGTATGGAACCCACACACCTCCAGCAACTTGCCTCATAAGCCTCTGCTCTTCTGGCCCTTTCAATTGTATATCGAAGGCCTCTTCCAACCCTACCTTAGTGGCATTCTCACGATCAGCACCTATGGTTCTGCTCGCTAACTGGCCAAAAGGTTTTTCTCTCCGACTTGTCCTAGTGACAATCATTCCTCCTCTGTACTTCCCTTCTTTTAATATCGGAAGAGACTTATAGGCTTCTACAAGATCCGCATCGATGTTCCTAGCAATAAGCAAGAATTGATTTTTATCTTTCCTTGCTTTAGTGAGTCGAGCATACCAATCCCCGACCCCTTGAATGTGATTGAGTTTTTCTGCTAGCTTCGGCATCTGCGCATCCCATAGCTTTTGCTTGGATGTCTTTGTATCCATTCGTATTTCAAAGAACGGTAGTGTGGTTGCCAGAAGACTCATATCGTCGGAATAAATACTTCCACGATCTGCCATTTCTGTCCTCCACTGTATATGGTCGGCCCCTTTGGCCTTCCACTGATCTCTTTCCACCACTGAAATCAAGAACACACGATACAGGATAATAATGGCGAATACAACAAACGTAAACATCACCACATAAGCCCGTACAAGAAGTTCTTTCCTCCTATCCATCTCCTCTTAATTCTTATCTACTTTAATCCTTTTCGGCAACTTCTTGCCTGGACGCAACCCACTCGCTTGCACATCTCTTTCTATCTGCGACTGGGTACTCCCGTACATAATCTCTTTTTTAATTTTCATATATTTCCACTCAGCATCTTTTACATCTTTCTTCAATGTTTCAATACGTCGTAGGTTATGTTCAGCAGCATGGGCGTTGGATATATACAAGACTGCAAGCAATCCTATGAAACATAGGAAAGGCAGGTTCACATAGATCCACTCAACCCACTTGAATTTGAAATTTGTAGTTTTCTTATTTTGGACTGCTGCCATATATTAAAATTCTAAACCTTTATTGCTATTCTTAATTTTGCACTTCGCGCTCTGTTATTCCTCTTCATCTCTTCTTCTGTAGGC
>CALIQO010000433.1 GCA_938044055.1 uncultured Saprospiraceae bacterium | reverse complement strand
CAGTTATGCAGATTCCCATCAAGAGGAATTAAGAGAGTTAGAAATATCGCAGGACCGATTGGTAGCGGAAATTTTTAAACAACTAACCTCGCCTATTTCTCAAGAAAAGTCTGATAGCTTATATAACATTTACGAAACCCTCGAATCAAAAAAAATAAAATTAACCGTTAATCATTTAAACGATGTAAGAGCAATTCTTAAGGAAGATCAACTTCAAGATTTTTCAAAATTGATTAAGCATCTACTTAATAATTCTTTTTCAAGGTCAAGATCTAAAAAAAGACGTCCTCCTCCGAGAGGTCCTAGAAGATAAAAGGCTACTCTATATGACTTAAAAGATGATGTTCTTGAAGGTCTACGAAAACGACTGATTAAAACCAGCTCTAATTTTAACACTGCGAAAACGGTAATGGAGAAGGCATTTGTCAGTCTGTGCAAGAAAATTAAAAACGTATAACAATTTCAAAGTAAGGTAACATCGGATCTTCGCGCTAATAAAATTCAAAAATACGTTTTAAAATTGAAAATAAAATTGCCTATTATGACAGCAATCAGGTTAAGTTTTTTGTTCCTTTTATTCTGTGTAGGATGTTCATCTCCTAAGCAAGAAAAAACAAGTAGAGTAGATATTCTTCCTTTTTATAACGAAGCAACATTTACCCCACACTGGATAGATCCTCAATCTTTAGAATTAGATACCTTCCATAAAATCTCACCGTTTAAGTTAATCAACCAAGAAGGTCGCATGCTTACTGAAAAAAGTTTCTCAAACAAAATTTATGTAACTGATTTCTTTTTCACGACTTGTCCAGGAATCTGCCCGAAGATGACAGATAATATGGGAACCATTCAAGATGCTTTTATAAATGATGGTGAAGTTCTTCTCTTATCTCATTCTGTGACTCCTGAAAGAGATTCCGTTCATGTTTTAAAAGAATATGCCGAAGGAAAAGGTATCGTCTCAGATAAGTGGCACTTAGTTACTGGAAAACGAAGCGAAATATATAGACTCGGAAGACAAGCGTATTTTATCGAAGAAGACTTAGGTTTAGAAAAAGATGTCGATGAATTCCTTCATACAGAAAACTTCGTACTGGTAGACAAAAACAGACATATAAGAGGCATATATAATGGTCTTAATAAAACATCTGTTAACCAGTTGATCGCAGACATCAAGACGCTAAAGAAGGAGCAATAAAATATTCATCCTCTCTTCTAATCAACCTACTTTTCATATAATTCTAATGCAGTTCTAACTAACTGAGAATATATCGCAATAGCGAAAAAAAATCCAGGCGGGGAGCCCGGAACCCATAAGAATAAACCAATCTCATACTATGATAAGATCTTGAAGTGATTTATATCATATCGTTATCTCGAATAAAAATGAAACTAAAATCACTTTGAAACAGTTACATTATTAGATAACTTTGATTGATGGAAAAGTTGAGGGAATTAATATTGTATAAATCGTATTTTTCTGAATTCTATGTAAAGCAAAATCAAAAGGTTCAGAACAAAATAGATTTAGGATTATATTATCTCCAATACACTAAACAAGTACCTAGTAGATATATAGGATCAACCAAACACAAGAACCTATTTTACTTAAGAATTAAACAGAGTAGTAATATTTATAGAGTCTTTTTCTGTTATGATGGAAGCAAACTCGTGGTTTTAATGAATGGATTTCAGAAAAAAACACAGAAAACACCGAAATCTCAAATAGATAAAGCTAATAGAATTAAAAAAGAATATTTCGATGACAAAGGTAAATAGTATAACAACATTTGAAGAGCACCTATCCAAACAATATGGAGAAAAGGGCACATCTACAAGAGATAAATTTGAAACTAAAGCCAAGGCATTTACGATAGGTGCCTTGTTAAAAGATGAACGGCTACAAGCTAAACTGACACAAGAACAACTAGCCAACAAAATAGGAGCTAAGAAAAGCTATATTTCTAGAGTTGAAAACGGTAAAACTGATATACAATTATCAACATTGTATAAGATTTTTGAAGTAGGGCTAAGCAAACAAATCACCATATCAATAGCTTAAATATTCAAGTTAAAATGCGATGAAGAATAAAGAACTCCATCGTGGTTCCTCATCTTATCGCTATCACGTTAATTCATATGCAACTCATTGAAATCCAATCCTTCAGCTTTTACTCAGTCCATAGCAATGGCAATGAACTTCTTAAAGAACCTTGTCCTGAATTCCAAGCAGTTACATATCCTCTTTACATATGTTACTAATTCACTTCAGATAAAAAGACGATTCTTTAGTCAATGTTGTCGTGCAGGAAAGAGTTATAAGTTCTAATGATCGGTGACACATTTTGCACCAGTAAAAATTATTGATTAACACCTGTAGACTGCCCTACCCACTCAATCTCATTATTTGATACAAACATTAACGATGGCATAATTCTCACCCATGGACAAAAAAAATTCCGGGCGGGGAGCCCGGAACCCATAACAATAAACCAATCTCATACTATGATAAGATTATATAAAAAGACGATTCTTTAGTCAATGTTGTCATGAAGGAATGAATTATTAGACCTAATGGTCGGTGCGTCGTCATCTACGCTTACCTTAAAGGAAGACAATCCTTCGTTTCTCACTCTGCGCTTCTCTTCCAGAGAAACATTCCGTCTCTGATAAGCAGGCGTAGTTTCCATGTCAGAAATAATCTGTGGATTATCCAGCGGCTTAGTTGACTGATTTCTCAGGTACTCCCTTCTAGCTGCTTCCATATCTCTTGTTCTCTGTTCACCTTGTGGATCTTCAGATGGAACAGCTGCCATATCCTCTCCCCCATCTAGGTCAAATGCCGGCGATTGTCTGGCGAAAGTTTCTACTTTCTTTCTAACTTCTTGCTCATCGAAATCGATGGTTACTGCAGAAGGAGATTCTGGCATCTGGAACTGAACAGGCTGCTTCATAGAAGGCTCATCATCCAGTGAAACTTTGATCTTCTCTTCCACCGGTTCAGCTTTCTGCTTTCTATTCTGTCCCTCTCCGAATCCGGTTGCAATTAAGGTAATGGATATCTTCTCGCCCAGTGTTTCATCTCTACAATTACCCCAGACTAAGTCTGTACCATATCCTGCTTCTTCCTGCACATAATCAGTAATCTCACCGATCTCATCCATGGTTACTTCCTTGGTTCCAGAAGTGATATTAAGCAATATATGTTTCGCTCCTCTTATGTCATTATCCTCAAGCAGTGGTGAACTCAGTGCATCGCTGATAGCTTTTCTTGCACGGTCTTCACCTTCTGCCATCGAGTTACCCATAATGGCAACACCACTTCTTCTCATGACTGTATTTACGTCTTCGAAATCTACATTGACGTAGCCCGGTACAGTTATGATTTCTGCTATACCTTTTACAGCTGTTGTCAGTATGGTATCCGCTTGTGCAAATGCATCTGAGATAGCCAGATTACCGTATATCTCTCTCATTTTATCGTTAGAGATAACAAGAATGGCATCTACATTGGACTTGAGTTGCTCTAAACCTTCGAGGGCTTGCCGCTGTCTCTTTAGTCCTTCAAACTTAAATGGCAAGGTTACAATACCTACTGTAAGTATGCCTTCTTCTCTTGCTGCTTTAGCAATGATCGGAGCAGCACCTGTTCCGGTTCCCCCTCCCATACCTGCAGTGATGAAAAGCATCTTGGTATTTTCATTAATGAACTGTCGTACTTCATCGATTGATTCTATACAAGCTTCCTTCCCTACTTCGGGTTTGGTTCCTGCACCTCGGCCATCTGTAAGTAGAGGACCGAGTTGAATCTTAATGTTGACAGGACTATTATCCATAGCCTGGTTGTCCGTATTGCAAATGGCGAAATCAACGCCAGTGATGCCCTGCTGGAACATGTGCCCGACAGCGTTTCCACCACCTCCACCGACACCTACAACCTTTATGATGGATCTTTCTTCGTTAGGAATATCGAATAACATGATATATGATTTTTGATGTGTTGAGTCAATAATAATTAAAAGTCAGAATCTTGTTTAGGATCGAAAAAATCTCTAGTGATGGCATAAATTTTATTATACCATTTAGATTCTCCACCGACAGAAGGAACTGTGTTTGTCACTGTAGCCCCAGACTCTGTCATCACTTCCATTTCCACGAAAGAGCGATCCATATTTTCTATAGAAGTCTTAAGCAATCCTACTGCTGTTGCATAGATAGGACTTGCCAGTTGCTTGGTATATCCATGAGCTAGATGCTCAACGGGTCTACCGATTCTTGTGTGCATGCCTGTATGGTAATTACTGAGTAAGTCTATGTGTCTAAGCATAGATCCTCCTCCTGTCAGTACTAAGCCTGCAAGCAACTTATTCTCATATCCAGATCTCTTTATCTCGAATAGAATGTGATCGAAGATCTCTTCTACACGGGCTTGAATGATTCTAGAAAGATTCTTCTCTGAAATCTCAGAAGGTTCTCTTCCATTGATTCCAGGTATCGTAATTATTCTATTGTCAAATATCTCTTCAGCAAGCGCTGATCCAAACTTAACCTTAAGTTTTTCTGCTTGGTTAAGCAAAACGCTACATCCTGCTTGGATATCCTTCGTTATTACATTTCCTCCGAATGGAATAACTCCCGTATGCCGGATTATGCCATCCTTAAATACGGTTACATCGGTGGTTCCACCTCCGATATCTATCAAGACTACTCCAGCTTCTTTTTCTTCTTCATTCAGGACTGCTGCAGAAGAAGCAATCGGCTCTAGCGTCATGTCTGCTACTTCCAACTCGCCTTTCTCGACACATTTCATAATGTTGCGAGAAGCCGTTATCTGGCCAGTAATGATGTGAAAATTAGCTTCCAATCGTATGCCAGCCATTCCTACTGGATCGATGATATCTCTCTCATCGTCAACCGTAAATTCTTGCGGTATGACATGGAGGATTTTCACTCCTGGCGGCAGCACAAGCTTGTGCATGTCTCTAATTAATTTTTTTACGTCGTCTTCACTGATTTCCGTGTGGGCATTGTCGCGTGTCAGTAGTCCGTGGTGGTGAAGACTCTTGATGTGCTGACCAGCTATGCCTACGTGTACAACTTTAAACTTGCACCCGGCATTACGCTCAGCTTTCTCAACAGCCTCTCTGATAGATCTCACCGTCTTATCAATATTGATAACGACTCCCCTGGAAACTCCTTCAGATTTCACTGTACCGACTCCGAGAACTTCGATCTTGCCGTACTCGTTCAGTCGACCAGCTATAGCACATATTTTCGTGGTACCTATGTCCAGTGCTACTGCGATTTCGTTCATTTGAATAAGCTTATCATCCATAATCAGATATGTTAATATGGTTTATAAATTATGTCTCTATGTCTTTTCATAGATTCAATCATCTTTCAATTTTTCTACCACTACTTGCTCTTTAGTATCTAACTTAAGTGTGGCATATTTACTCCAGCCTGCCTTAGGCAGACCATCTTTATAGAAGTACTTTAGCTTAATAAATTTTTCTTCTATATCTTCTGCGTTCATCGTAATCTTAGCCCTGCCTGCTTTAGGAACCAGCGTTAGCTTACCTGAAGACTCAACATCAATCTGCTCAATCAGAGACCGCAGAAATTTATCTCCCTTTATTTCTTTTAACACGGTATAGACATCTTTCAATCTACTTCTCTTCTTCTGGTTTATTAAGTCCTTACTATACGATTCAAGATCTCCAGTTACTACAGGAACCCTTACCGTATGATTTAATCGAGAGTGAATTTTATTGCCTTCATCATCGAGATAATAACTTACATCTCCCTGCATCACCCTTCCGATTACATTCTTCTGCTTGACATGGATATGGATATCGTCGTTGCTATCCACATATACTTCAGCTTCTTTTACACGGTCATCTTCATCCAGTAACTTCTCAAGGTTGATGATGTCTACACTTTCTATGGTTGCCATC
Source organism: uncultured Saprospiraceae bacterium (assembly GCA_938044055.1). GTDB lineage: Bacteria > Bacteroidota > Bacteroidia > Chitinophagales > Saprospiraceae > JABDLO01. The sequence goes on along the minus strand of CALIQO010000433.1, from coordinate 1,523 downwards.
CGGATATCATATCCTAGATGATTGTTAAATAGAGCTACAATGTCTTGCGACGTAATCAACTTTCTTTCTCCTTGAGGCGTAGATATGGCAATCTTCACTTCATTCAATTCAGCATTGCCTTTTCTGACAACTGAAAAGTAAGTCAATATGAGAAGCAACAATAGAGATATGGTCCACGCTAGGGTGGATTGTGTCTTGCTTATATGTCTACTTCTTCTGCTCATCTATCTTGCAACCATTTTATAATCTGTTTTCGAAAAACATCTATATCTCCTGCCCCGAGGGTCATCAGAATATCGAATTGTCTTTCTTTCAATTCCTTCATTAAATCTTTCTTTTCAATCAATAACACATTTTCATTTTTCATACGCCGCTTGATGCTATCTGTCGTCACTCCAGGAATCGGTAATTCTCTTGCTGGATATATCGGAAGTAAAATGACTTCATCTAACTTGTCAAGCGCTTCCGCAAATCCTTGCTTGAAATCATCCGTCCTGCTGAACAAGTGTGGCTGGAATACTCCCAGAACCTTTTTGTCTACAGCATAACTCCTTGCCGTATGGATAGCCGCATCTAACTCTGTCGGATGGTGAGCGTAATCGTCTACATAGATTACTTCCTTATCCTCATAGAGCACTTCCCATCTTCTTGCAATCCCTCGGAAGGTAGATACACCTACAGATGCAAGTTTCAGATCGCAACCCGCCTGAGCTACTGCTGTCAACGCCGCGCATGCATTCTCTAGGTTATGCCTTCCAGACATAGCAGAAACAACTTCTATGGTCTGCTCTCTGAATACATACCTAAAAGAGAATCTTCCTTTTTCAACTTCCATCTTACTGCCAGAAGCCATTCCTTTATTCCAACCATAAGATATGTGGTGAATGTTCTGACTTTCTAATTGCTGAATCCAGTCAGCTGGAAAGTGATTCTCTAAATCTGCATTGTAGATAAGACTTCCTCCTGATTTAGTCTTCATCACATACTGCCAGAAGCCTCTCTTCATCTCTGCATCATCACCGTATATATCTAAGTGATCTGGGTCCATCGACAACAGAATACTTACAGTCGGAGAAAGATGGTGAAACGATCGATCATACTCATCTGCTTCAGTTACCATCCACTCGTTGCCATAATTCAGATAATTAGTCCCTTCTTCTGCAGGAATTCCTCCTAGTATGGCAGAAAATGGAACATTACATGTCCTGAGTAAGTGGGCGATCAAGCAACTCGTAGTTGTCTTACCATGCGTGCCTGCAACGGCTATGGTCGGAATATGGGAACTTATATATCCCAATGCTACTGATCGCTTAATTACTTTATAACCCTGTGTAAAGTAATGCTGCAATTGTGGATGATTCTGAGGAATAGCTGGTGTATAGATTACAAGATCTACATCCGTAGGCGCATGTTCTACAGCGTCATCATATATTATGTCAATGTGTTCGCTCACTAACTTTTCAGTGAGGATTGTTTTTGTTTTATCATAACCGGATACCGAGATATCAAGGCTATGTAGATAT
>CALIQO010000432.1 GCA_938044055.1 uncultured Saprospiraceae bacterium | reverse complement strand
CTTGCTTCAGGGTGGGACGGAAGATCTGAAGGACGCAGGGTATCTGATGGTGTATATACATATATTACTAAATTGAGGTATTTAGATGGAAGTATCGAGTATATTACAGGGGATATTACTGTAGTTAGGTGATTGAATAATCGTTTTCAAGTACTAGCGCAGTGACGTATAAAATGTTATTAACGTTTTCGATACCTTGTGATGTATTTTCATTTTACGGTGAAACATGATTAACCAACTTTTATTTACTTGAATTATGGATATTTCGACAATTGATTGGGCCATTATTTCTTTGTTTTTCATTTTAACGCTTGCAATAGGAGCTTATGCTTCTAAATCTGCTGGAAAAAGCACCAAAGATTTCTTCTTGTCAGGAAGGAATATGCCTTGGTGGTTACTGGGAGTGTCTATGGTTGCCACAACTTTTTCTGCGGATACACCTAACCTTGTTACAGACATAGTCAGAAAAAATGGAGTTGCTGGTAACTGGGCTTGGTGGGCATTCTTGCTCACTGGTATGGCAACCGTTTTTATTTATGCTAAGTTATGGAGACGGTCAGGAATAGTAACGGATCTTGAATTTTATGAACTGAGGTACAGTGGTAAGGAAGCTTCCTTCCTGCGAGGTTTCAGAGCGATTTATCTCGGGATAATATTCAATTGTATCATTATGGCCACAGTTATGCTGGCGGGAATTAAATTAACAAGCATCATGATAGGATGGCCACCCTACAAGACAGTATGGATAATCGGATCCATAACTGTGGTTTATTCTCTTATGGGTGGGCTGAAAGGTGTGATACTTACGGATTTCTTTCAGTTTATATTGAGTATGATAGGAATGATAATCGCATGTATATACATTGTAAATCTTCCAGAAGTAGGTGGCTTGTCTGAGATGCTATCTCACCCCAATGTAAGCGATAAGATTAACATTCTACCAGATTTAAACAATGCAGAAGTTGTTATTCCTCTTTTAATTGTTCCGCTAGCAGTCCAGTGGTGGAGTGTCTGGTATCCAGGTGCGGAACCTGGAGGTGGTGGATATATTGCTCAGCGTATGCTCTCTGCTAAAGAAGAGAAAGGTGCAGTCAAGGCTACTTTATTTTTTAACCTAGCGCATTATGCGTTGAGACCGTGGCCATGGATTTTAATAGCTCTTGCCTCACTGATTGTATTTCCTACTTTGGGTGATATTCAGCAAGCCTTTCCTAATATTTCTGATAAAGTTCTTGCAGATGATTTAGCTTTTCCAGCCATGCTAGCTATTCTACCTAAGGGTCTGGTGGGATTGGTTATTGCATCCCTACTTGCAGCATTGATGTCAACCCTAAGTACGCATCTTAACTGGGGGTCGTCCTATGTTGTAAATGATTTTTATTCAAGGTTTCTAAATAAAGAAGCAAGTGAGAAACAGAAAGTAACTATAGGTAGAATCTCTACTTTGTTGCTGATGGTAATTGCTGGACTTATGGCGCTCGGATTAGAGAGTGCACTGGGTGCCTTTAATATCTTATTGCAGATCGGTGCAGGAACTGGGTTGTTGTTTATTCTCAGATGGTTCTGGTGGAGAATCAACGCCTACAGCGAGATTTCGGCCATGGTGATATCTTTCCTGATGGCCTGTTATTTTCAATTTATCGTAAAAGATGGGATGGCTGATTATGAAAAGATATTGTGGGGAGTAGGGGTGACTACGGTTGTATGGATCCTTGTAACCTTTCTTACTCGACCGACTAATAAAAAAGTACTCCAAGACTTTTACACTTTAATCAGACCGCACGATATAGGTTGGAAACCAATATCTACTGAGCTGGGATTAGGTAGCATAGAAAAAACAAGTCTTGCAACAGAAATACTCATGATGTTTCTTGGGTCCGTTCTGGTTTATGGATTGTTATTCTCAATAGGATTTTTACTTTACGGAAGTTCCTTATATTGTGCTATAGGCTTCGGTATATCTATTCTGTCGGGAATAGGTTTATTTAAGCTTTGGAAATAGAATTTTAATAATTAACAATTTCACAATGATTAAAAATATATTTTTCTGTGTACTGGTTCTAGCTACTATGTATTCTTGTAAGGATGCCAAAGCCGATGGTTCTACAGAAACCAATACAGAAGTTGCTGAAGCGGTTCAGCCAGAAACAAAACTTAGAATATCTCTAGCACAATGGTCTCTTAATAAAGAGCTGAATGGGGGTACGCTAGATAATTTAGAATTCGCTGCAAAGGCTTCTGAATTAGGAGCTACCGGTATAGAATATGTCAACCAGTTTTTTGCCGATAAGGCGGAAGATCAAGATTACCTTGATAAGATGAATAAAGCAGCGGCAGATGCGGGAGTAGAGCAACTTTTAATCATGATTGATAATGAAGGAGACCTAGGGGATCCTGATACTGAGAAAAGAAACGAAGCTGTTGATAACCATAAAAAATGGGTTGATGCTGCGGCTTATCTCGGATGCCACAGTATCCGTGTTAATGCATTTGGCAAAGGGACACCAGAAGAAGTAGGTGCTGCTGCTAAAGATGCACTGGGTAAGTTGTCCGCTTATGGTGCAACGAAGGATATCAATGTTATTGTAGAGAACCATGGAAGTTATAGCTCTGACGGCAAATGGCTGACAGATGTGATTTCCAGCGTAGGTATGGATAATTGTGGAACGCTTCCTGACTTTGGTAATTTCTGTGTAAAAAGAAAAGGTGGCGCGCAATGGGATGGAGATTGCATTGATGAATATGATCGATATAAGGGAGTAGAGGAGATGATGCCTTATGCTAAAGGGGTCAGTGCGAAGTCACACGACTTCGATTCAGATGGAAATGAGACAGCTACAGATTTTAAAAGAATGATGGATATAGTTAAAGCTTCAGGTTACACCGGTTACGTCGGGATCGAATATGAAGGATCAAATCTAGGAGCTGAAGAGGGCATTATCGCAACTAGAAAGTTACTTGAAAAGTATCTTTAAAGACTAAGCTAAAAAGAAATTTTAAAGGGCAATGGGTGCTGAACTCATTGCCCTTTTTCTATGTAATAGGAAGAAAGAATAATTTTTTTCATCCCCAGGCAACCTATTTCGAATTGTACGCATATAGGGAAGTGACAATATGATTTAACACTTCAAAGCGTAATAATGAAAAAAATAAATTTAGTTTACTTCCTTGCTATATTGTTTATGGGTTTTATGACTTCCTGTGGGGAAGATACACCTGACCCTGAGCCGATGACCAATACAATTGTTGATATTGCAACTGGCGATGCTAATTTTTCTTCTCTCGTAGCTGCACTGCAGAAAGCCGGTCTTGTAGAGACTTTAAATCAGACTGGGGCATTTACAGTTTTCGCTCCTACGAATGCTGCTTTTGATCAATTGTTTGTGGACTTAGGCGTAAGTGGTTTAGATGATTTATCAGCGGCACAATTAACGCCTATTTTATTGTACCATGTTTTAGCAGGAGAAGTAAAGTCTTCTGCAATTACAGACGGGTACGTAACATCCTTGTCTACATCCGGACCGGGAGGAGTAGGTGTAGATATTCTCTTAACTACCAGTGGAGGCGTAACATTGAATGGTGACTCTAAAGTA
>CALIQO010000431.1 GCA_938044055.1 uncultured Saprospiraceae bacterium | reverse complement strand
ACAAAAAAGAAGGCATGTCAGCACATCTATAAGGTATACTTGGAAACATAAAATATTGCTTACACTTTATGGCTTGAGTCATGTGGCTGTTTATGGGTTGTTACTGGTACTCTTATTCTACAATAGTTATCAAGCTTTTTACTTATTTCTAGGGTACATTCTTATAAAGTGGCTATTAAGCATTCTTCCTTTTTTAAAACTAAATGAGGTTTCTAAATTACTATGGTTTCCTTTATTAGACGCCCTTCTAGCCGCTTATTACGCAATAATGATTATACTTATGCCCATAAGAAAAACAGAATCTTGGAGCTAATTAAAAAGTATTTTCCAGAGTTAAATGAAGAGAAAGTAGCCTTATTGACCCGATTAGGTCCACTCTACGCTGAATGGAATGAAAAAATAAATGTCATTTCTAGGAAGGACATTGAAAATCTGTATGAGCGCCATATCCTTCATTCAATGGCTATTGCTAGGTATATATCATTTGTGCCTGGCAGTCGCATCCTAGATTTAGGTACCGGTGGCGGACTCCCAGGTATACCACTTGCAATAATGTTTCCTGATTCAGAATTTCTCCTAGTCGATAGTATTAAAAAGAAAGTAAAAGTCTGTCAAGAGATTATAGATGCCTGTGAATTAAAAAACTGCACCGCTGTTCAAGCACGTATAGAAGAAATGAAAGGGCGTCACGATTTTATAGTAACCAGAGCAGTTGCTAAAATTGATAAGTTGCTTCTGTGGACTCAAAGAAAATACTTGAAAGAAGAAAAAAATGCCATACCTAATGGATTAATTGCCCTAAAGGGAGGAACAGTAAAAGAAGAATCCGAAGCCGCTGGAGTACTTTCTTATGCTGAAATCACTCCATTATCTAGTTATTACGATGAAGACTTCTATAGTGATAAAGCCATCGTATATATACCTGGATAGCCACCATTCTACTGATAATCAACCTGTTATTTTCTGCTAAATACTTGATCATTGTGTAAAAGTCAGTTATATTACACAATAATGGTGTGAGTGAACCTGTTATAAGGGAACTAAAGAAAAGTCATTAATTAACCTTTAAACCATTGTATGGAGAAAACTTACACTCAAGAAAAACTTATTCAATTAATTTACGGAGAATGCGACATACTCGAAAGACTTGAAGTCCTTGACGCAGTTGAAAACAACACTTTCTTAAAGGATTCATATCTTTCTCTGTTGGATGCATATTCTATGCTTCCTAAAGTAAAATTTTCTCCTTCATCTATGATAACAGGAAAAATTGTCGCTTACAGTAATTGGAAATGTGAGGCCAACTACTAAGCTCGTTAAAGTAAATATGAATAAGAAAGGGATTTTACCAAGGTGTAAGATCCCTTTTTTTATGGAAGTAACTTAAGTAAATACTCGCCATAACCGCTCTTTAGATACTTGGTTCCTAATTTTTGAAGCTGTTCCTCATCTATAAAGCCTTGTGTATACGCCACTTCTTCTATGCAACCTATCTTTAGGCCTTGCCTTTCTTCTATTACTTGTATAAATTGACTTGCTTGCATCAGAGATTGATGCGTGCCCGTATCTAACCAAGCAATACCTCTTCCTAAAACACCTACTTGCAATTTACCTTGCTGGAGATAATATCTATTGACATCGGTTATTTCATATTCTCCTCTCGCCGATGGCTTAAGGTTCTTAGCAATATCTACAACTTCATTGTCATAAAAATAAAGCCCAGGTACAGCATAATTAGACTTAGGATTAGTAGGTTTTTCTTCAATAGATAACGCTCTATAGTTCTCATCAAATTCTACAACGCCATATCGTTGCGGATCAGCTACTTGATAAGCATATACAATACCTCCATCAGGGTCATTGCTGGAAGTAACTAATTCCTTAAGTCCATTGCCATAAAAAATATTGTCTCCTAATATGAGTGATACTTTATCTTCTCCGATAAACGATTCTCCTAGGACGAATGCTTGTGCTAAGCCATTAGGAATCAATTGCTCTACATATGAAAAATTACATCCTATCTCATGGCCATCTCCTAGTAATTCTCTGAAGTGAGGTAAGTCACGAGGAGATGAAATTATAAGAATATCAGATATCCCTGCTTCCATAAGGGTCGCAAGAGGGTAATAGATCATAGGCTTATCATAAACCGGCATCATCTGCTTGCTTACCGCTAGCGTTAATGGGTACAATCTCGTCCCTAATCCTCCTGCTAATATTATCCCTTTCATATTACCTAATTATAGTTATGCTCATATTATAGAATATAAAGACAATAATCTCTCCATATCTCTTCATTTCTTCACTTAATATGGTGTAAATTTATATTTTCGCAACTACCGAATTCCGAATCACGATTATCTTTTAAAACTAACGATTATCAAAGCAACTTTTTACGCTCATGGTAAATTGCTGTTAACCGGCGAGTATGCTGTACTTGATGGGGCGGATTCCCTTGCTTTACCCACTAAGTATGGTCAGAAAATGGATGTGAAAAAAGTCGCTGGTAGTGATCTTGTCTGGATAGCTAAGGATATGCATGGAGAAACTTGGTTTAAATCTAAGATCTCTCTCTATGACTTTTCTGCAATTGATACTACAAATGAAAAAACTTCCGCATTGCTTCAGAAATTACTTAAGAATGCGGTACGCTTGAATCCGGAATTCTTAGATAAGTGGAATGGTTTTAAGGTAACAACACATCTAGAGTTCGATAGAACATGGGGATTAGGTAGCAGTTCTACTTTAATCCATCTTATCGGACAATGGGCTGATGTACAACCTCTTTCTCTATTTTTTAAGTGTATGGACGGAAGCGGCTATGATGTTGCTTGCGCTGGTGTAGAAACACCTATCGTATATTACAACGATGCCGATGAAATAGGATATACACCTGTCTCTTTCTCCCCTAAATTCAAGGATAACCTTTACTTCGTTTATCTTAATCAGAAGCAGAGTACGGAAGAAGGCATTGTGTCCTACATGAAAAAAGCAAAGGGAAGAAAAACACTTGCTAAGAACATTACCAAGATTACAGATAGCCTGGTTGAGAATAAAAGTTTCGACACATTTTGTTCCTTAATTGAGGAACATGAAGCGCTCATTCATGAGTCTACAGGCTTTCCTATGCTTAAAAAGTCCACCTTTCCTGATTTTCCCGGTTCGGTTAAATCCTTGGGTGCATGGGGAGGAGACTTTTGCCTAGCTGCCTGTAAATCAGATAGTTCTGTTGTAAAAGAATATTTTAGTAACCGCGGTTACAATACGGTTTTACCCTTCGATTCAATGATTTTGGGGTAAAAATCACCATATTTTCATCAATCCCTTATTTATCATCCATTTTCCCCAGTTGTCGTCATAGGTGTGGATTAATTTGGTCTGTTCTCCATTCGTATTTTCTAATGGAAGACCAGCATTTGCCCAAGCGAAAATACTTCCATAAAGATTTCTAACCTGCTTAATTCCTGCGCCCATGAGTTCCTCTCCTATCTTTTCACTCCTATAACCCACTGAGCAATAGACAACAATTTCTTTGTCTTTCCATTCCTCTGGAATCTCCTCTAGCTTGAAGTCACTATATCCTATATAATGAGCGCCCGGTATTCTTGACACCTCGTATTCTGCCTTTTCTCGTGTGTCTAATATGATCACATCTCTTGATAAAGAGTCTAACTCCTCAACAGTGATGGTCGGGACAGTACCTTTAATCAGGGATTTTAATTCTTGAGCAAAGTCCTTGCTTATTCCCTTCTCTTGACCCATCACAATGGTAGGCAACAAAAAAAGAACCCATAATGTATTTCTAAAAGTCATACTATTTTATTTTCGTAGGACCATTACCTACCTTATCTTTCAAAACTTTACCTCCGTTACTTAAAGGCAACAACTCATCCTCTATAAACAATGCTATTTCACTAGAAATGGTTTCTGGGTATAAAACATGCACATTGGGACCAGCATCAAGTGTAAAACAAATCGGCAATCTTGTTTTCTTTCTATAGCTACGGATAGCTTTTATAATGGAAACCGTAGCAGGTTCCATCAGCATATAAGACGGATTAGAACACATCATCATACCATGTAAAGCAAGTGCTTCATCCTCCGCCATCTTGCAGAAGGCATCCACATCTCCGGTTTCTAAAATAGAGACCAGTGATGTTAAGCGCTGGTTCGCTTGCGCAAATCTATCATCGGCATAAGGATTGTTCTCCATAAGCGCGTGCCCTGCTCGAGAAGAAACTGCTTTTTCCTTCTCAGATACGATAATAATATCATCTCTATAATTCTTAAACACAGGATGTATCTGATCATATTTTATGGCATGAATATCCGAACTTCTTTCGATTTTCGGATGAAGTCCCCAGACTGAACCTATCGGAAAAACAGATCTACTTGCACTTCCAGAGCCCAGTCTTGCCAACTCGGATGCTTTAAAATAATCTAGATCTTCTCTGCCTGCTAAAATTCTTTCAATATCGCATAATCCCATGGCAAGTGCAGACATAGAGCTGGCAGAAGAAGCTATTCCGGATGAATGCGGAAAGCTATTGCTGGAGCTAATCGATAATGAATATTCGTCTAGAAAAGGTACCCTAGAAGATATACTTTCTATATACTTTATCACTTTTTCAGCGAACTTTAGATTTTCTTCTCCTTCAAACAAGAATTGTTCAACGGTAGGATCGTCGGAGCCTGTTTTAGCCTTAAATACTATTTCCGTATCGGTGTAAGCTTCAGATAAGGTAAAACTAAAGGAAGCGTTTCTAGGTAATTGCACACCATGTTTGCCCCAGTATTTAATAATGGCAATGTTAGAAGGGCTTCTCCAGATAACTTTCCTTTCTTTCTGCATGAACATCTGTGCTTTAGTGATCGCGAAGATAGAAAAGATACAAGCTATTTCTTGATCTGGACATATTTCATATCCTCTCCACTTTCTATTCTATATGAAAGGTCAAAATCTTGTAAAACAGAGTCTAGTATCGGGTATTTCCCCACATTATAACCCTCTTTTAAGTCATAACTGTAGAGCTTGCTGAAATTATGCCAGTAGAAGGCAGTGAATCGCCCTTTAAGTTGCTTTATCAGGTTGTAAATCGATTCATCTAACTCTCTTTCAATCATTTTTATCATGATTTTTCCTTGGAGCTTAGTTAATTTAGTCAAGGGTTCTTCGAATTCTCGTTTCAGCTCTTCATTAAGCTCTTTGATTTTCTTCTTCTTTTCTTTCTTGCTCATATGAGCTGATGCGTATTCCAATTCTCTAAATATCCTGATGGCCTCTCTGGCATAAGGATATACCTTAGATGCATATCTTCTAAACTTTTTATATTTCCTATACTCGGCATCTGAAGAAAATTTTCTCATCGAAGTGATGCTAACATAAGCAATGTCTTCAGCAATGATAATTGTATCCCCATCTTCTGTGATAACCGCTGGATACTTCTTCCCTTTAACAGTCAGTTCCGTTGTAAACTTATCAAGCTTATCTATAGGATCTAGTTCTACTTCCTCTAGAGAATCCAGTTCTATTCTCTGAAGGAATGTATCTATCTGAACTTTCTTAATGGTATCCTGTGCCAAGGTGCTTGTGCTTGCTACTGATAAAATTAAGATGAGTATGTTTAAAATATTCTTCATATAGTTTCTCTTACTTAAACTGAAATCCTATAACTATAGTGTGGATATCAGGTAGTTTTCTATCTGTGAGCGGGTTTCGAAACACATCATGATTATCTATGCATGTGCTTGAGAGCTTCTCATACTATTAGGATGATAAATCATACCTAAAGACACAATATTCTGAAAGATTAACAATTTTATAAGTTTAGGAATAAGAAGGCTCTATTATATGTCCTTTCATTCTTTATAATCACAAGACAGTATACATAATAAGTATTTGATATATGATCATTTTCCTTAGCTTTGTACATATGACTGTATAAGGTTATAATTAACTATTGCGGCTATTGCTTAAAATGAAACACTACTTCTCAAGCATTCTACTTTTATTAACCATGCATATCCATGGTCAGTACAATGTTAAAAAACTTTCTGCGCCTGTATCCACGGATGAGTACAATGAAACTTGTCCTGTTCTTAGCTATGATGAAACCAACCTTTACTTTACCAGAGTAGGAGACCCTAATTTCAATAAATCACTTATTGAAAACAATGAAGATCTTTCTAAGACCCTGAATGGGCAAGAATACATGCTTAAGTTAAAAAACATCTATTCCATCATTGCTGGTAGAATGGTGAATAATCCCTTTGCTTCAGACTTTAACCAGGACATCTGGATAACAGATGCTAAAGGTTCTGGAAAACTAATTCACCCGGGCAATCCACTAAATAATGCCCTTCCTAACAGTATATGCTCTAATTATAGTCGGAATGATGAATATGTACTTATTAACGAGTTTCCTATAGAAGGTGGAATCGCTGCTGGTTTTTCATACACTAAGCGCATGAAAAATGGAGAATTTACCATTCCTATTCCGATAGAAATTCTCGATTTTAATGAAAAAGGCAAGGGCGTTAACCTAAGTATGAGTAACGATGGCCAACATATTTTCATAGCAATGGAAAATCGTGCTAACGGAAATGTAGACATCTACTTAAGTAGAAAGGTTATTAATAATAAGTATAGTCGTCCTAAAAAACTAGGTTCTAGCATCAACTCGCCCTATCGGGAGTCTACCCCATTCATTAGTCAAGATAAACGCCGATTATATTTTTCTTCAGATCGACCGGGTGGCGTCGGAGGTATGGATATATATTATTCTGAACGCTTAGATTACACATATCAGAATTGGAGTGAACCTAAAATTCTGGGAAAACCCATTAACAGTGAGTCGGATGATTCTTATCCTTATGTATCGATTGATGAAAATACGATCCACTTTGCATCTTACAGAGAAGGAAGCAGTGACATCTATGTAGGAGAACTATATCGCAAAGATTTTCTAGATAGACCCATATCTGTTAACATCAATATTATCAACCAGAACAGGGACTTAATTCCAGGAGAAATGTACTGGGCAGAACTATACGATAAAGAGAATCGAGGTTTTTTCAGGAGTAATATCGGCCAATACAGATTGACCCTAGAAAAAAATATTCCCATTGAGTTTTACGCTAAACGCAGAGGAACAGAGTCAGATGTGGTTGTGGTGGATCCTGTCAAGGAGAGAGAAAACGAAAAATTCGAAGTGGACATCTACCTTATGTTGACTGACGCAGGATATGTAGAAGTATCTGCAGCAGAACCAGAAGAAACTGTGATTACTAAAGAACATGGTGTAGAAGATGAATTAGAATATGAGCTTAGCACTAAAAAAAGTGTCACGCTGAAAAACATATATTTTGCGAAAGCTAGTCCAGATGTGCTTGAAAAATCATATCCTTCCGTTAAAAAACTAGCCTCTGTACTTATAAGAAGACCAGAAATCACTGTAAGAATAGAAGGGCATACTGACAACATCGGTGTTAAAAAAGATCTTATGGAGTTGTCTTGGTTGAGGGCTGAAGCCATTAAAAAACTACTGATGTCCGAAGGTGTAAATCAAGATCAGATAAGCACAATCGGATATGGGGATTCTAGACCCTTAACAGATAATTCTACAGAAGAAGCTAGAAAACGAAATAGAAGAGTAGAAATAAGAGTTATAGATTAACGACATGGGTAAGTACATAGCCGGCATAGTATCCTACATTTTTCATCCTCTCTTCATAGTAAGTTATGTCCTCTTACTTATTATGATGATTAACCCATATCTATTTAGTATTCAGGATCCGAAAGGAAAAGGAATTATAGTCATATTTACAATTGCACTTACTATATTCTTTCCGATTGTGTCTATTCTGATGATGAGAGGCCTTGCTTTAATAAAAAGCATACATATGGAGGACAAGTACGATAGGATAGGACCATTGATAGCTACCAGTGTATTTTATCTATGGTTGTTCCTGAATCTTAAAGACAATCCAGGTATACCTAAGGCGTTTTCTTTTTTTATCTTAGGGTCTGTCATTGCCTTGTTCATCTGTTTCTTCCTTAATATATTCCAGAAGGTATCCTTACATGCAGCTGGAGTCGGTGGTTTACTAGTCGGCGTTATACTTATCGGTCAGAATTACGGATATGATTACATCAATATTAATCTAGGAAGTGGAGCTGGTTTCAAAGTACATTTACTGGCCCTCTATATGATTATCATTTTTATATGCGGCCTTACAATGACCAGTAGATTAATGGTCGGTGCCCATTCTAAAGACGAACTATATGGAGGGTTTTTCGTCGGTTCCGTGAGTCAATTAATTGCATTCGCAATATTGTAATCGAATCTAAACCTCCTTTCCAGATATAAAAAAAGAGGAAAACCAATATTAGGAATTCCTCTTCTATTCTTTGTAAGAGATTTCTCTTAATTCACTCCAAGCTTAGCTTTGACTAAAGGAGTTACATCCGTTCCAGGGTCTGCATAGAGCAATATGCCTAGTGATGTATCGAAAATATATGTATACCCATTTTCTGCCGCTACATCCTTAATGGCAAGGTTTACTTTTTCTTGGATAGGCTTAAATAAGGTTTCCCCTTTCTGAGAAATCTTCAACTGAGAAGTCTGCTCATATTCACGGATCTTATTTTCTTCTTCCTTCAACTTAGCTGCTTCCGTTTCTAGTTGAACTCGAGATATCTGACCTGATGCTTGTTTCTGTTCTAAGTCTTGATACTTAGCCTGGAAAGCATTAATCATCGCTTCTCCCTTCTTTTGAAGCTGAGCTTTTAAAGTTTCAATCTCGGAATTAGCTTCTTTTACTTCAGGAAGAGAACCGATAATCTCCTGGGCATTGATAAATCCGAATTTCTGAGCTTGCGCAAAAAATGCCATCGAGGCAAATAGCAAGGTGAATGTTATGTTCTTAAATCGTTTTTTCATAATTGTAGTCTTAACTCGTTAAAAGTGGCGCAAAAATAATTGAATTATCCTTTTTACAAAGGAAATGTTCCTTATTGAGTGTTGATTATCAAATCCTTAGTCTTTTTTTAATGTCTTCTGTCTTATCGAACTCCTCATTGGCAAACAAAAGACCCGTACTTCCTCCTTTATCAAGAATGATATCATAGCCTCTATCTGCAGCGAAATCATCGATTGCAGAAAATACTTTCTCTTGTATCGGCGTGATTAATTCTTGTCTCTTTAAGAATAGATCACCATCTGGGCCAAAGCGCTTTTTCTGTAGCTCTCTTACTTGCTCTTCTTTAGCAATTATTTCATCTTCTTTCTCCTTCTGAGCGTCTGCGCTTAACAGTACTTGCTGGGCTTGGTACTTGTTATACATAGACTTGATCTCGTCATAAGCCTGAGATATCTCTTGTCTCCATACAGAAGCAATCTCATCTATCTGCGATTGTGCATCTTTATAATCAGGTAAGTTTTCCAATACTTCATTGATATCAACCAATGCTATTTTCTGTGCATCTACTGAAGAAACACTTAAGGAAAGTGCGATTATCAGACTTGCTAGTAATTTTCTCAACATGATGTTTAATTTAAATCGTGATCTAAAATGACCTTTTCTATAAAGGCCGTAAAAATACAATTATTCTTGCTTTCGATAATAAGACGTAAAAATCTATCTATAAAGTTTCAAAATAAATGTTTTCTTAAAATTAAGATATGATATTAATCGTTGATTATCAGATGATTAAAATAAATATTCTTGTTATTCTCTATAAGGATTTAACTATTGTTTAACCCTACATTTTCTAATTCTGAGGATACTTCGTTTTCACTCATGCATTTTATACAACGCAACTATTGTAACCATAACACCGTCTATGAAGTAATAAACTACTGTGAAACACCCGTTATCACACAATAAATACGTTTATATAAAGGAATCAACTATTGACCATTAATTAATTAACCAATTTATGACCACCATGAAAACACTTCTTCCCTATACTTTATTGTTATTCTTCGTATGCGTTTTATCGTGTAAAAACGATTCAGATGTATCGTATGAAACGCTTATCGGTAACTCTGGAGATTACGAATATGAATATGTCTCAGGAGATAAGTCTAATACACGGATGTACACCTTAGAAAATGGTCTCAAGATCTATCTAAGCAAGTACGAAGATGAACCAAGAATCCAAACCGCTATACCTGTTAAGGCAGGCGGAAAATTCGATCCAGAAAATTCTACAGGGCTTGCTCATTATCTGGAGCACATGATGTTTAAGGGAAACGATAAGTTCGGGACGAAAAACTGGGAAACAGAAAAAATATTTATAGATAGTATCGAAAACATGTTTGAACATTATCGTTCTCTATCTGATGTAAATGAAAGAAAAGCATACTACAATAAAATTGATCAAGTCTCTAATGAAGCTTCCAAGATTGCTATAGCCAATGAGTATGACAAGATGGTAAGCTTCATCGGTGCTACTGGGACCAATGCCTATACCACAGAAGATAGAACTGTTTACATCAACGACATTCCTGCCAATCAACTTGAAAATTGGTTGGATATAGAATCTAAGCGGTTTAGTAAAATTGTAAACAGACTTTTCCACACAGAGCTTGAAGCAGTATACGAAGAGAAGAATAGATCTCTGGATAATGATGGGTGGAAAGTATTTGAGAAAATGTATGCAGAAATGTTCCATAAGCACAAGTATGGAACACAGACCGTAATAGGCACCATTGAGCACCTTAAAAATCCAAGTATAAAAGACATAAGAGAATACTTCGACAAGTACTACATTCCTAACAATGTTGCCATCTGTCTAAGTGGTGATCTTGATTATGATGAAACCGTAAAACTTATAGACAAGTATTTCGGCTCATGGGAGGAGAAAGAACTTGAGCCTTACGTATCTATAGATGAACCCGCAATTTCAGAACCAAGGGAGACCAAGGTTATCGGCCCAGATGCAGAATCTATAAACCTAGGTTTTAGGTTTGGAGGGACAAGCAGTGATGATATGGCCTATGTCAACATTATAGATATGTTGCTTAATAATTCTACCGCAGGACTTATAGATCTTAATCTAGTTAAGAAACAGAAAGTTCTCAACGCTGGCTCTTATGTCAATGATTTAAATGATTACTCTATACACACATTTTATGGAAACCCTAGAGATGGGCAGACCCTGGATGAAGTAAGAGACTTAATTTTAAATGAGATAGAAAAGATAAAAAACGGAGAATTCGAAGAATGGTTGGTACAAGCTGTAATCAATGATTTTAAGAAAAGCAAGATGAGGGCCCTTGAAAGCAATTGGTCCAGAACCAACGACATGGTTATGGCTTTTACCAATGAGGTTCCGTGGAAGGAATACATTACAAGAATAGAAAAAATGAGCGCCCTTACTAAGGAGGACATCATAACATTTGCCAAGGAGCGATACAGTAATAATTATGTAGCTGTGTATAAAGAAACTGGAGAAGACCCTAATAAGTTATCTGTAGAAAAACCGCAGATTACTAAAGTCGATGTTGACAGAAATTCTAGATCTGACTTTTTCAATAACATTTCTGCAAGAGAAATAAATGAAATAGATCCGGTGTTCGTAGACTATGATGAAGATCTACAGAAAGGAGAGTTTGCAGCTGGGGTTCCATTCCTATATAAAGACAATAAGGAGAATGATCTATTCTATCTTTACTATCTGATAGAGTCAGGAAAAAACGACAATAAAAAAGTCAATATGGCTTTAGACTATCTGAAGTACTTAGGAACTTCAACCAAGTCTAACGAAGAAATTAATAAAGAGTTATATAAGCTCGGGTGTAATTTCAACGTAAGTGCTGGAGAAGAAAGAACATATGTTTTCCTAAGCGGTCTTCAATCTAATTTTACTGCGGCAGTAACCTTGTTCGAAGAATTGCTTGCTGACCCTAGTGGAAATGAAGAAGCCCTAGCCAACCTAAAAGCAGATGCCCATAAGTCCAGGTCCGATGCTAAGAAAAACAAGAATAGAATCTTATGGGGCGGATTGATGAATTATGCTAAGTACGGTTCAGAGTCACCTTTTACCAATGTGTTATCTAACCAAGAATTGAACGATATCACTTCAGAAGAGTTACTTGACATCATCTCTGGCATTACTAAAATGAAACATACCATAATGTACTATGGTCCAGAAAAAATGAATGCTGTTAAATCCACACTTTCTGACTTGCATGTCTTACCAGAATCACTTGCTGATCTTCCTGCTAAAAATGAATTCCAAGAATTGGGAACAGAGGATCCATCTGTTTTCTGGACCAATTACGACATGGTGCAGGCAGAAATCGTAATGCAATCAAGAGGTCCAAAGTACGACCCTGAATTAGCACCAGAAGCAAGAATGTTTAATGAGTACTTCGGTGGAATGTCTGGAATAGTTTTTCAAGAAATCCGAGAAGCACAAGGTCTTGCTTACTCTGTATTCAGCAGTTACAATACAGGAACTAAGAAAGATAAGAGTGATGTCATGATGGCTTATATAGGAACACAGGCTGATAAGCAAGAAGAAGCTATGAATGCCCTCATAGACTTAATCAACAATATTCCTGAAGCACCTATGAATTTCGAAAACGCCAAAAAGGCGATTCTTAAAAAAATAGAAACAGAAAGAACCACTAAAACAAGTGTCTTTTTCAATTACCTAAGTGCACGCGACAAAGGGCTGGATTACGACATCAGATCCAAGATATACGACAAGGTTAAGAATATGGATTTCGCAGATATGAAGGCGTTCCATAATGAGTACATCAAGGATAAGAAGTTTAACATAGCTGTTCTAGGAAGCAAGGATAAACTCAACTTTGCTGCTTTAGATAAATATGGAAAAGTAAAAGAACTTTCTCTGGAAGAAATTTTTGGGTATGAAGAAAGTAATCAGAAGGTTCTGAATTAAGCTTAATATACCTGAAAAATAAAAGGAGGTTTAGGTTGCTGAATCTCCTTTTTTATTTTCTAAACGCAAGGGAATTCCACGTTTAAACAAGAAACTCATTCTGTTTTAATTCGTTTCTGAAAAAATTTACAATTATTTAATAAAAAATTATTCTCTTCTAGAAGGGTCGCAAGATTAATATTGTTGCAAGAATTGTAAAGCCTACGAGCATAAATTCTGTATTAAAAACGAAATGAAAAATCGGAACTTATATGATCGTATCAGGGGAATCATAAATGGTTGATAATAAGGAAGAAAGAAGCTAATTTTGCACATTGAAATTATTAAGTACTTAATTGTTTAACTTTTCTATTAATCAAAAATTATGAGCACTACTAAAAAATTTCTTAAGTCAAAGCCGGTATGTAAAGTTACTTTCAAGTTGCCAAAAGAAGCAGTTGAGGGAGCTAAGCAAGTAGCACTTGTAGGAGAATTCAACGAGTGGAAAACAGATAAAGATCTTATGAAGCCTCTTAAGGATGGTTCGTTTAAAATCACCAAAGATCTTGAAGTAGGTAAGAACTATTCTTACAGATTCTTAATCGACGAAACTACATGGGAAAACGATTGGAACGCGGATGACTACACTTCTAACGGAGTAAGTCTAGAAGAAAATTCTGTAGTGGTTCTTTAAAAAAATCACACAAGGTATTTTTAAAAGAGCTCAGCGTCCTGCTGGGCTCTTTGTGTTTTATTATATATTATAGATAATTATAATATATTGGTGTGGTTATTGCACGTGTTTTCTTGAAACGGAATAGAATATTATTACGTGGGTCTACATATTATATGGACAATCAACATCGTTAATAGAGTCTTGTCTATAGTTAAGTAGTTTAATTTAGAATGCCACGTCACTCCATATTACTTAATCCCATAAATTATTCTGGAATGAAAAAACATATCTTTCTTTTAACCCTTATCGTGGTTTCTCTTGCTTCATGTGTAAGTAAGAAAAAATTCGCAGAGATGGAATCTAGTTATACAGCTTCCGAATTGTCTCTGGTTAATTGCAACAGCGATCTACGTGAAACACGTGAGATGCTCAACAATTGCGAAATAGAAACAGACAAAATGGCCATCGAAATTGCAAGCAATGAAAAAGAGATGGAATTGCGGCTAGAACAGATTAATGACCTTAAGGCTCAGATTGATGATCTCAGACAGCAACGAGATGTACAAGTCGACCAAGTAGAAGACCTTACTTCATTGTCTCAATCAGCCAATGATAATATCAAGGAAACACTCACTCAACTCGAAACAAAGGATGAATACATAAAGCTTCTGCAAGCAGCAAGAACCAAAACAGATTCAATAAACCTAGCTCTTGCTGTGAATTTAAAAAGTGTGCTTAAACAAGGAATCGAAGACGACGATGTAGAAGTTAAAGTAGATAAAACAGTGGTATTCATCAACCTCTCAGACAAGATGTTGTATACCAGTGGAAGTTCTACCCTTACTCCCCGAGCAAATGAGGTTCTGGCGAAAATAGCAGAAATTATAAAAGCTAGACCAGGAATGGAAGTTATGGTTGAAGGATATACCGATAACGTTCCTATGAGAAGTTCTTGTGTTTCTGACAACTGGGACCTCAGTGTAAAAAGAGCCACCTCTGTTGTGCGTGTTCTACAGAACAATTACAACATAGATCCTAATAAATTAATTGCTGCAGGAAGAGGAGAATACAATACTCTAGCAAGCAATGATACAGCTGAAGGCAGGTCTACTAATAGAAGGACCAGAATTATTATTCTTCCTAAGATCGATGAATTCTACGATCTCCTCAACCCTAAGTTAGCCGCAGGACAATAACCGTCCGTCAAGCTTAAAAAAAAGCCTTGAATCCAGAAATTGACTTTCTAGGTTCAAGCCTTTTTTTAATTATAGGATAAGCATTCCTGATGCATATCTAAATATTACTCCCCCATCTAAACACTTAAGAGGCTATGAAAAATCTCCTGCAGGCTGTCGGTGAATAGAAAATCTTATAAAGAATTATTTTTCGGTTCAACCTGTGATATAGCAATCAAGATTATCTCTCGTGTGGAAATAATACACACCCTACTTGCGCACTAGGATATAATGTTATATATTCCGTATACAACCTGAATTATGAAAATTAATAGAAGTGCCCTTATTCGTTTTATTGCCATCGATAAAGCACTCAGAGAAGAGGAGAAGAATTATAGCTTAGAAGATTTAATTGCCCTCTGTTCTGAAATCATAAAAGATATTGAAGGTCCTGATAAAGGCGTAAGTAAGAGAACCACTCAACTAGACCTACAATATATGCGGAGTAGTGAACTGGGTTTCAATGCTCCCATAGTTGTTAAAGACAGAAAGTATTATAAATATTCAGATCCTGATTATAGGCTTACAGATATTCCTATTGCTGATCAAGATCAGACTTTACTCACTGAAACCATAAAAACGCTGGAACAATATCGGGCATTTAAGGGGAGTGAAAGTATATCTCTTGCGCACAAAATATTGTCATCATCTGATGATAACGCATCTAAAGATGTTTTTATCAAATTTCCCGAAGAATCGAAGTCGAAGAAAAAGAAGAAAAAAGTCATTTTCTCTTGTTCTAAAAAAGTGGCTAATATAATTCAGAAATCTCCTATACACTCTTCCCAGATCCGAGAAAGTAAATCTTCTAAGTCCAGTGTCTTCTCGATAGAAGTTCCTCTTACCCAAGCCATAGAAAACACCTTGCTCAATTACGGTGCTGACATCGTCATCAAGAAACCTAAAAAGCTAAAACAAAAAATGGAGAATTTCTATGCTCAAGCATATATCGCCTACAAGAAAAAATAGTGTCGATGGTTTTATCTACTTGGCTCTAGATATCATATACTCTTTAAAATCAGTGTAATTATTGCTAAGCGGTGTGGCTTCTTTTTCTTTACCCTGTAAATCTATCAATGCTTGTGGAAGATCTATTTTTTTTTCTAGCACCCTTTCCACTGTAGGAAGAAATTTTCCAGGATGAGCTGTTTCTAAAAATACGACTTGATCAGAAGGAAATGATTTTCTGTGTTCTTCTGATGCACGATATCCGATAGCTCCATGCGGGTCTAGAATATATCTGTACTGATCATAGACTTCCTTCATGGTTTCTTCTGTCTCCTCATCGGTTGCGAAAAACCCTTTAACTTCATTCTTGAATTCCGTGTGATTCTTGTTGAACATATCCAGCATTCTAGAAAAATTAGATGGGCTTCCTACATCCATTGCATTGCTTATGGTCGGAGAAGATTCTTGTGGTTGATAATTTCCCGTATCTAGATAATCAGGAACTACTTTATTGATATTCGTAGCTGCAATAAAATGCTTAACCGGCAAGCCCATTCTGCTAGCCATCAACCCTGCTGTCAAGTTCCCAAAGTTTCCACTGGGAATACAGAATACAATATTTTCATTTTTTTCTACCACTTGCTTGTATGCTTCAAAGTAGTAAAACGACTGAGGAATTAATCGAGCGATGTTGATACTGTTAGCGCTACTTAGTCTATATTTCTCTGTTAATCCATCATCAAGAAATGCTCGCTTAACCAGTGCTTGACAATCATCGAAGGTTCCATCTATCTCACAAGCGTAGATGTTTTTTCCTAAGGTTGTTAATTGCTTTTCTTGTAAGTCACTTACTTTTCCACTCGGGTATAATATAATCACTTCTATGCCTGGTGTATCATAAAATCCAGCTGCAACAGCGCCTCCCGTATCTCCACTTGTAGCCACAAGAATGGTTAACTTATCTTCTTCATTGCGATTAAAATAAGACATCGTGCGACTCATAAACCTTGCTCCGAAATCCTTAAACGCAAGCGACGGACCATGAAACAATTCCAGTGTACTTATTCCTTCAGAAATTCCTACTACAGGTGCGGGAAAATTTATGGCATCGGTCACAATGGCTTCCAGTTCGTCTCTAGGAATAAAGTCGCCAATCAATTTTTCGGCAACAATGAAAGAGTTTTCTGCGAATGTTCTTGAAGAAATACTACTATAGAAATCATCATCAATGCGGGGAATATTGAACGGCATATACAAGCCCTTATCACGAGGCATGGCATTCAATACCGCTTCCTTTAAATCAACAATATTGTTCTTATCGCTGGTGCTATAAAGTTTCATAATCTTAATATTTTATAGCTCCTTCATTGTTAATCTGAGAAATATAAATGGTGTGCCTTATGCCTTTATCTGTGAGAAACTGAGCCACACTTTCTCGGATGTTTTCTGCCACCATCGTGTTGCCGCTCATGGCAAACATCGCCGGACCAGCGCCGCTTATACTAAACCCTAGTGCCCCTGCTTCCATGGCTATTCCTTTTAAGTCATAGAAGTACGGAATCAGTTGCGCACGCTGTGGTTCTATAATAACATCTTCTATACACCTAGAGAGAAGCTCTATGTCAGAAGTATACATGGCTGCTACGAATGCAGCCAAGTTTCCAGATTGTTTTATAACATCCTTCAGAGGAACCTGGTCGGAAAGAATCTCTCTAGAATCTCTAGTAAGAATTTTAATGTGCGGGTGAATCACTGTAACATATATCCCAGGAGGAATGTGTAATTTCTTAACATCTAAAGTAGGATTGTCTCTGACAAGAACCATTCCTCCAAGTAACGATGGAGCGACATTGTCTGCATGGTATGCACCATCAGCAATCTCTTCTCCTTGCACTGCGTATTTTAGAATTTCTCTTTTGGTCAAGCCTGTTTTCATAAATTCATTAACTGCATATACTCCTGCAACTGCACTGGCTGCTGAAGAACCCATCCCAGAACCGAAAGGCATCTTCTTATGTATTACCATCTCGACAGGAGCGTTTTCTTCCCCGATTTCTTTTAGCAATTGAAGGGCTCCATAAGTAGCGGTATTCTTCGTGACGTCATAGGGCAGTTTTCCTTTGGCTCCGCGAATTTCAGCAATGGTTAATCCTGGCTTAGAGCCTTGCCTGACCAGCACCTGATCTCCTGGTTCCTCTAGTGCGAATCCTAGGATATCATATCCTACGGCAACGTTGGCTACAGAAGCTGGCGCAAATACTTTTACCGGATGTCTCATACTAG
>CALIQO010000430.1 GCA_938044055.1 uncultured Saprospiraceae bacterium | reverse complement strand
ACGTACGCCGGTTTTCAAGACCGGTGCATTAAACCAGCTCTGCCACTCCTCCAAGAGGGTATAACTGATTTCGGATCGCAAATTTACACTACATTTCGAGAATCGGAAATAGAGAACCTAGTTTTTTCTAAAATGATGCATAAATAATGCTTTAATTCTATATTAAAATATCATCATTATTCTTAACCTGTCGTATATTTCGAAGTATTATAACCATCAATTAAATTATTACCAACTATGAGGAATACCATCCCTACATTGAAGATGTTGTTTACATCTTCCTTAATGTTACTATTTACGTTTAATTTCACTGCTCAAGAATCACCTACTTGGCTGCGTTATCCTTCCATATCACCTGATGGAAGCAAAATCGTTTTCACATATAAAGGAGATTTATATGTTGTAGGAGCTAACGGAGGAGATGCAAGACAATTAACCTTTCATACTGCTCATGATTATCAGGCTATATGGAGTCCAGATGGAAATACAATAGCATTTGCTTCAGATAGATATGGAAACTTTGATATTTATGTCATGCCTGCCATCGGTGGCTCTGCAGAACGTCTAACCTTTCATTCTAATGATGAGACACCATTCACCTTTTCCAATTCTGGCAGTGAAATCGTTTTCGGTGCAGTAAGAATGGATGTTGCAGATCATAGACAATACCCGACCAGAAGTCAACCTGAATTATATTCTGTTTCTACTAGTGGAGGACAAGTCGGTCAGATTTTCACATTGCCTGCTGAATATGTAAAATACAATAAGGCTGGAAATATGATGGTCTATCACGATAGACCTGGAGGGGAGAATATATGGAGAAAACATCATGAGTCAAGTATCACAAGAGATATATGGATGTATGATAATAATTCTCAGCAGCACACCATGATTACAAGCTTTAAAGGAGAAGATAGACATCCTGTATTGTCCGAAGATGAAAGTTCAATGTATTTCTTAAGCGAGCGATCAGGGAGTTTCAATATACATAAGCAAGCCCTCCAAGCAGGACAAGAAGCCACTCAACTTACGACCTTCGATACACATCCTGTGCGATTCTTAAGTATGGGAAGCGGAACATTATGCTTCGGTTACGACGGAGCTATTTATACAATGAAAGAAGGAGAACAGCCTACTATGTTGGCAATCAACATACGCACACAAGATGTTGTAAATCCAGATAAATTTATCTCTGTGTCTGGAGGAATATCTGATATGGCGATTTCTCCGGACGGTAATGAAATTGCATTTATATCTAGAGGGGAGGTTTTCGTTACTTCAGTTGAAGAAAGCTTTACCAAGAGATTGACTAATACACCTGAACCGGAGCGTTTCGTTGATTGGAATCACGATGGAACAGCAGTTATATATTCAAGAGAGACAGGTGGTAAGTGGTCTACCTATAAGTCAATTAAAAAAAGAGATTCAGAACCCTTTTTCTATGCAGCTACCTTGATAGAAGAAAAGCCATTGTTTACATCTAGTCAAGGAACATACCTGGCACAATACTCTCCGGATGGCAAGAAAATAGCTTACATCTCAGGTAGACGTTCTCTGAAAGTAAGAGATGATTCAACGGGTCAGGAAGTCACTT
This sequence comes from uncultured Saprospiraceae bacterium, assembly GCA_938044055.1. Taxonomy (GTDB): domain Bacteria; phylum Bacteroidota; class Bacteroidia; order Chitinophagales; family Saprospiraceae; genus JABDLO01. The sequence continues at coordinate 1,623 of CALIQO010000430.1, read as the reverse complement.
TAATGTCGGACGAGGACTTATATCACATGGGGGATGGAGACAAGTATTTTACTTGGAGTCCTGATAGTAAGTGGTTGTTATTTAGCTGGAGCAAAAGCTTGAGTAATAGTGATGTATTGCTGATTTCTTCTGATGGGACTAAAAAGATAAACCTCAACGAAAGCGGTTATTATGATTATTATCCTAAATGGGTAAGTGGAGGAAAAAGAATGTTGTGGTTTTCTAACCGGAATGGTCTTAAGAGTTATGCGACCAGCGGCAGAAGCCAGAGTGATGTGTATGCTATGTTTTTTACAGAAGAGGACTGGGATAAGTTTAACTTGTCCAAAGAAGATTATGCCTTATATAAAGAGTTAGAAAAAAAGAAAGAAGAAAAGAAGAAAAAGGACAAGGAGAAAGACAAGGATGAAGAAAAAGACAAGAAGGATAAAAAAGATAAAAGCAAAGACAAGAAGAAGGACCTTACATTTGATTGGGATAGACTTGAGGATAGAACCAAAAGGTTGACCATTCATTCTTCTAGATTAGGCGATGCCGTCCTATCTAAAGATGGTGAGACGCTGTATTATCTATCAAGATTTGAAGGAAAATCTAATCTATGGACGACTAATCTACGGACTAAAGAGACGAAGATGGCCATAAAACTTTCTTCTAATGGAGGCAGCTTAATGTGGGATAAAAAGATGGAAAACTTGTACCTCCTCAGTGGAGGGCGTATTTCTAAAATTGATCCTAAAGCAGGTAAATCCAAAGGTATTAAAATGGGAGGTGAGATTGAGTTTGATACAGAAGGAGAGAAGCAATACATTTTTGACCATGTATGGATAAGAACCAAGAATATCTTTTATCACCCTGATTTTCATGGGATTGATTGGGATCAAATGAAGACAGAATATCAAAAGTATATTCCCCATATAGGTAATGGTTATGAGTTATCAGAAATGTTGTCTGAGCTTCTAGGCGAACTTAATGTATCACATGCAGGTTCGGGATACAATGGCAATATTCCTAATGGCGACCAGACGGCCTCTTTGGGTGTTTTTTTTTGATTACAATCATAAAGGCAACGGCATTAAGATAACAGAAGTTATCAAGGGGGGCCCACTAGATAAATCTCACATCAAGCTACAACCTGGAATGGTCATAGAAAGAATAGATGGAGAACTCATCGATGCTTCAAAAGACTTCGCGAGATACCTAAACCGCAAAGCCAATAAATTTACCCTTGTTGAGGTACGTGATACAAAGGCAGATACAACGGCGACCTATACGATTAAACCGATTTCTTTAGGTCAAGAAAATGGTCTTCTTTATAGAAGATGGGTCAAGAAAAATGAAGAGGAGGTTAAGAAAATGACCAACGGCGAACTGGGTTATGTACATATTCCTGGAATGAGTGATGGCCCCTATAGAAGTATCTATGGGGACATGATGGGTAAGTACTTCGACACTAAAGGTGTAATTGTAGATACCCGATTTAATGGAGGAGGAGATCTTGTAGGAGACTTAGCAATGTTTTTTACTGGAGAACCTTTCATCAGTTACGAAACTGAAGCCAAGGTAGTAGGAGGGGAACCCGTTTTTCGATGGACTAAACCTACTCTAGTTATGTTTAATGAGAGC
>CALIQO010000429.1 GCA_938044055.1 uncultured Saprospiraceae bacterium | reverse complement strand
AGTTCCAGATTCAGGGATTACCATTTCTACTTCACAATTGGCGTCTGGTATGTACTTCCTGTATATTCTTGAAAACAAAAAGCGAAAAATTCAATCATTACCTATCCTTATCAATCATTAATTATGAAAAAAATATTAGCTCTATTTTTATGTTTGTTTTTTATAAGCAAATATTGTTCAGCTCAGATTCCTCAACAATTGCCTTACCAGGCGATATTGATGCAAGATGGTGAGCCTGTTGCAGATACCGATGTCACGATTGACGTAAAGATCCTTGATGCTTCAAGAGTGTCTGTTTTTTCAGAAACCCACAATACTAAAACAGATACTTACGGTGTCGCAGTAGTTGCGATCGGTTCTGCAGGGGGAGATTTAAGTTCCGTACCGTGGAGTCAAGGAGGGCTTTCAATCGATTTATCTTATTCTACAGGTGACGGAAATAATCCTCTAGGATCTCAAGATATGGGTAGTGTTCCTTATGCTTTTTATGCCATGAATTTCGATGGTGTATCTTCTATAAAGGTAGATGAAAATGGTAACCTAGTGGTAACCGATGGTGAAGGAAATGAAGAGACATTGACCGGAGTAGGAGGAGGATTAGATGTTACATTTGAGGTTGATGAAAACGGAAATCTTATTGTAGTTAATCCCGATGGTTCTAAAACTAATCTGGGGAATGTACAAGGCCCTACTGGAGAAAAAGGAACAAAAGGAGATGAGGGTGCTAAAGGGGACAAAGGCGATCCAGGCCCCAAGGGTGATAAAGGTGATACAGGCGACACTGGCCCTCAAGGAACGACAGGTACCGGAGTTCTAGCCTATGGGAATTGGAATCCTGATCAAGGAGCGATCTTTAGATCTTCTAATCTTTCTATGGCTACTGTATCTGGCTCATCAGAAATAGTTATTACTGTTGCTGGGTTTAGTATGACTCAATCTAATTGCACACCTATTGTTACATCAGGAAATGGTTCAGTCCCCTCGTATTATTTTTCTAATGGTAGTATCCGAGTCAATCCTACTGGAAATTTCAATATCAGTATTTTTAGATAATAAAATGAGAATGATGGAAGGTGATGTATAATGGATTCATACGTTGGTATAATTCATTTAGTGAAAATTAGGGACATTATATCGCGATGATGTAATGTCCTTTCGTTTTTAGTATTTTGGGTGCGGTTAAAATATCTTTACTGATGGAAAACAATAGATTAAAAAATATGAGACAGACCTACATCGCCATCCTATTACCGATAGTGTACATGATGGTAGGTGTTTCTTGTAATTTTTAAATGACTTCAATAGTAAGTATTAAAATTGTGATGGTTTTCTGCCATAATCCTCTGCAGTTATTTTCCTGCCGTTCAATTGAGGAGTATCATAGTCTTGAACTATTTTCCATTGTCCATCCATTAACTTCAAGACAATGTGGAATTGCCCATAATGTGTCTGTGCATTTCCTCCAGCGTCGGTTGAAGTGATTCTAAAAAATCCTACTTCGTAAGAAGTAGTAGTGTCCGTATCTCTACTTTCAAACCAAAAGTCCAATTCTATCTTGACTCCTTCCGCTTTGTTTTTATTGAAACGATTGACATTGTTCTGAATGAATAATTCTCGGGTATCCAGCCCTGCTGGCGTAACACGTATTACATCTTTTCCGTAAGTATTGTTAAGCGCAGTAGCATTAAGGTTTTCAAAAGCATCGTGAAAAGGTTGCCACACTTGTTTATCGATTTCATAACGTATAGAATCTGATTTACTCTGCGTATAAGTCTGTACATATGAAACAAGAATGAATATTACAGCAAGGAAGTTTTTCATGGATTTTCAAGTATTAGAATTCGTAATTTATAGACATGTTTGGCGTAAAGCCCAGACCTAGATAGTCGAGTACTTGTATCTCTCTCTGACCAGCATCTCGGTCTATAACAGGTGTATATTGTCTCCCTAGAATATTGTTCCTATTAAAGATGTTCTGTAAACTAAAAGAAATAAAACTTCTATAGCTGTAGGTATCTTTTAAACGATAGATAATAGAAGCATCAAGCCTTAGATAAGATCCAAGCCTAGCTCCATTAATCTGATCATAAGTTACTCTTCCATTATTTATACCTGTACCTACAGAATAAGGTAGCCCACTTTTTAGGGTCAAGCCCAGAGAATATTCTGTGCGATTTTTCTTATACATGTTGACCCATTGTAGGATATGGCGCTGATCATAAGTTGCTGGAAAAGACTCAGGTGAGAGGGTGAGGAATTCATAACTGGATCTAGAAAAAGAATAACTAACCCAAGTTTTAAAAGCAGAATTTACTCTCTTTTTTATAAGTAAATCCACACCTCGTATTCTGGCTGTTCCGGTACTGAATGGAACATTAATAGAAGGATCAAAGCTATCAGATAAGGAAGTCAATCCAGTGAGTTCTTTTACGTAGGCATCGAGATCAATAGTCCATGTATTCTTCCTGTAAAGTAAGCCACCGGTCCACTGATTAGATTCTATTACTGGTACACTTTTATTGTTAGCTGTAATCCATATCTGATTTTCAATCCCTAAATCATTGGTGTCGAAAACAAGAAGCTGACTCACAAATTGAAAGTTCTTGCTTGTACTTAACTTGAGGTCTAGATATTCACTCAGCGGTGTTGATAGTCTGATGCGAGGGGCGAAATAACTGTTTTTTAATACATCACTGTATTGATACCTCAAGCCTACATCTAGAAATAATAGGCCGGGAACTTCCATGTGATAATCTGCATATGTAGCAACCAGTCTGTTTTCGAACGAATCAGAATTTTCTGTCACCTCCTCGAAATTACGATTGATAATATTGAGATTGATTTTATCGGTTGTACCTTGAATTCCGAATCTAAATTGCTTCGTCGGACTTGCATCCCAT
>CALIQO010000428.1 GCA_938044055.1 uncultured Saprospiraceae bacterium | reverse complement strand
GGTATTCAGGTGATTCATTTACATGTGTTGCACTTATAGAATATACAACGCCAGATGCGAGTAAGTTGATAATGGCAATGACAGTCAATGGTGTTTTATTGCAGAATAGAATAGTATGGATGGCATATTATCTGAAGTATGAAGGGGAAGATACTTTAGTGCAATTGAAAGGTGCGTCAGATAACATACTGAGCAAAGTTATTTCTGCAGACAATTGAATCTCCAAATTAGAAAATCAATTGTAACATTGAACGAGACTTGAAATGAAACTTGATAAGCTATCGCATACTTTCATAAACTTCTTTTCATCTCGATCCCAGTTTACCACATAGATATTATCTTTATTATTTTTACCTATTCCTATATACAATCCACCATTAGGATCGCTGGATAGGTGGGCAATTTTAAGCAAGTTATTCTTTCCCGTTTCTTCGTCCTTATCTTCTAGTTTCCAAGTAAGAATCACTTCTTGGATGGTAAGAAAGTGATTGAGAAAAACTTCTTCTCGCGGAGTATGGTAATAACCGATAGGCCCTACCATTTCATTGTAATCAATGTCTTCTCTGTACACACGCTCAACAATTAAAGCGTCTGCTCCTAATTCATACGTCTTACAGAATGTAATAAGAGATTCAGGTATAGCATTCCGGAAGAGATCCACTAGACTAGCCCAATCGCATTTACCGAACGTTTCTCTTTTCTTGATATGCTTGGATTCCATAATGAAGATTTATTTTATTTAATATACATCAAGATGTTCAACAAAACAGAAGGGCCAGTAGAAAAATAATTTCTATCTGGCCACTAAAACCATCACGTTATTCTTAAGATGGTATCTGTCTAATAGGGTCTAGGGCTATCCGTTTTTCTTTTTCTTAGTTACCTTTGTTTTTGTTTTTTTGACTTTTTTGGTGTTCCCGTTCTTATTACTGACCTTCGTGCTTTTAGTCTTACTTACGGATGCTTTTTTGTTTTTTCCTTCTACAGTAACTTGAGCCTTTTTTGTGCGATTAACAGTTACTCCTTGATTGGTTTTATTAAGGGTTGTGCTTTTGCCTTTGGAAACTGTTGCACTATTACCTCTAGCATTGCTTACTGTGGTTGTTCTTTTTTTATTAGCGCTGACAGTTCCATTAGACCTAACGACTGTTGTCGTTTTCGTTCTGGTTACTGTTCTTGACTTTACTCTAGGAGATGTTTTTCTGACACTAGCATAAATAGTTGTGCTTCGATTAACCCTTCTTATTCCTATGGGTCTATAATATGTTCTGAAAGGACTCCATGCCGTATAGAAGGTTTTCCATGGTCGAGGTCTGAAAGGATTCCACCATCTCGGATAAACCCTCCATCTATATGGAGATACATAAACGCGGTAGTTCGGTCTATATATGTATCGTACGGAAGGCCAGAACCATACATTGACGACAATACGTACTCTATCTATTGAACCATCGGGACCCTTGCCTGTAGACCTTCCTTCTACTTCATAAGGCTCTATCAGTTTTTCGCTTCCATATACATCTTCATTTCCTACAATCTGAAGAATGGCATTCTCCTCTCCAGTCTTCTCGATTTCAATGGTTGCTATATCCTGAGATTCATGTTCTCCTAGAGGAACTTGTAAGACAATAACATGGGTGTTTCCATCTACATGATCTTCGATTCTGACATAATCAATTTCTCCGTTTTGATCAAGATCTAAATTGTTGATGCGATTGTTTTCTTCGTTGATATTCTTCTCGAAATCTTCAAGTGTTTCTGACGACTTGAATGATTCAAGGGCGGCTTCCAAGCTGAAGTGATCGCCGTCGTATCCAGTGCTATCGGCTGTCGTCTGTCCACTCATGGCGAAGTAGCTAGATGCAATGGTTATTATCGAAAGTACGGTTTTATTGAAGTGTTTCATTGTGATGATTTTTATGAATTATGTAATTGTGCTTTCAGTATACTAAGGAGTGATTCATATTTTTGTACTCATGACTGAAAAGATTTTTTTATTTGGCATTAATGGAATTCTTAAACTCCATATATATATCAGCCCAATAAATTGATTTTATGCGGCAGAGGCATCACCTGAATAGGTGAATCTGAGAGTGATATAAGTAAAAGAATAAGTTTTTAAGAAAGTAGATGTATAGACAACATGATTATATCGAGTTGTGTATTACTTCTAGGAGATTATCTATGTGTTCCTGTTCTACATAGGTCTGACCGATGACGACTCGGATGACATAATCCTCATTGATTTTAGTATGTGAAAGAAAGACTTTCCCAGTTTCATTTATTGTTTTTAAGAAACGAATGTTTTTCTTGTTGGTGTCTTCTTGGTTTTCTCCTTCTTCTGGGGCAAGCCGGAAACAACAGAAATTAAACTTGGGAATACCTACGATTTCTAGTTGGTCATTTTTATGCAATGCTTCTACGAAGTATGCGCTCAATGCGATGTGATTTCTGAGTTTTGTTCTGATTCCTTCTACACCATAAGATCTGATAACGAACCATAATTTAAGCGCTCTAAATCTTCTTCCGAGAGGTATACCCCAGTCTCGGTAGTCATGTACTTCGCCTCTTGTACTTGTTTTCAGATATTCTGGCAATATCTCAAATGTTCGGATCAGTTCTTCTTTATCTCTCATGAACAGAACGGTACAATCGAAATTAGTAAACATCCACTTATGCGGATTAAAAACCATGCTGTCTGCAGTCTCTATTCCTTCTAATAGGGATCGATATTCTGGCAATATGGCTGCCGTACCTAAGTAGGCTGCATCTATGTGGTGCCAGACCTTGTATTCTGAGGCGATGCTAGATATAGATTTAATGTCATCTACCGCCAGCCTTCCAGTGGTTCCTACACCTGAAATTATACAAGTAGGTGTATACCCTTCACGGATATCTTCTAGGATTCGCTTACGCAAATGTTCTGTATGCATAGTACCATCTTCTCTGGTATCTATCTTGACTAAGTTGTTCCTTCCGATTCCACAGATGGCGACAGCCTTATCAATGGAAGAATGAATTTCTTTACTCGAATATACTCTCAGGCCAGGAGGAACGCCATTCCAATTGGATTGATAATCGGTAATTTTTTCTCTTGCAACAATCAGGGCAGCCAAGGTAGCAGTGGAAGCCGTGTCCTGGATAACGCCATCCATGTGTTCCGGAATAGACATCATTTCCTTAAACCAATCCATCATTCTTTCTTCCAATTCGGCTGCTGCCGGTGAAGTCTCCCAGATCATGCACTGTGCCCCTATGGCAGCCGTTATGAATTCAGCATATACACTTTCTACAGAGCTATTGGCTGGGAAGTAAGCATGAAAATTAGGATGTTGCCAGTGGGTGATGCCTGGTAGAATAATCTTATTAAGGTCACTTATAATGTCTTCTATTTCTTCTGATGTCTCTGGAGGAGAAATAGGTAGTTGCTGGATAATATCTTTAGGTTTTACGCTTGATTTAATGGGAAGTGATTCTAAGTTTTGGAAGTAGTTCTCTACCCATTCTACAATCAATCCTATGTGTGATCCGAAATCTTTTCTTTCCAGCATAATGGCGTAAATCTATAAAATTCCTGCGACAGTAAATCCGATAAATGTTCCTAAAGCATTTCCTAGAGAACCCAGAAGTACAGCTGGAAGTACC